>NZ_JBEXXN010000051.1:0-52732 GCF_040630445.1 Streptomyces sp. NPDC005805 | reverse complement strand
TGTTTTTTTTTTTTTGGGGGGGGGGGGGGGGGTGGGGGGGGGGGGGGGGGTGGGGGGGGGGGGGCTGGGGGGGGGGGGGGGGGGGGGGGGCGGGGGGGGGGGGGGGGGGGGGGGGGGGGGGGGGGGGGGGGGCGCCCGCCCCCCCCCCCCCCGCGGCGGGGTCAGGCGCCGGCGCGGGCCGCCATGCGGGCCTTGCGGGCCGCGAGCCTCTCGTCGAACTTCTTCGCCTCGCCGTCCAGTCCGCCCATGTACAGGCCGAGTTCCTCCTGCGCCTTGCGGCCCTCCGGGCCCAGCCCGTCGATGTCCATGATCTTCAGGAAGCGCAGCACCGGCTGGAGCACGTCGTCGTGGTGGATGCGCATGTTGTAGATCTCGCCGATCGCCATCTGCGCGGCGGCGCGCTCGAAGCCCGGCATCCCGTGGCCGGGCATGCGGAAGTCGACCACCACATCGCGGACCGCCTCCATCGTCGGGTCCGGCGCGATCTCGAAGGCCGCCCGCAGCAGGTTGCGGTAGAAGACCATGTGCAGGTTCTCGTCGGTCGCGATACGCGCCAGCATCCGGTCGCAGACCGGGTCGCCCGACTGGTGGCCGGTGTTGCGGTGGGACACCCGCGTCGCCAGTTCCTGGAAGGCCACATAGGCCACCGAGTGCAGCATCGAGTGCCGGTTGTCCGACTCGAAGCCCTCCGCCATGTGGGCCATGCGGAACTGCTCCAGCTTGTCCGGGTCGACGGCGCGCGAGGTGAGCAGGTAGTCGCGCATCACGATGCCGTGCCGGCCCTCCTCCGCCGTCCAGCGGTGGACCCAGGTGCCCCAGGCGCCGTCGCGGCCGAAGAGGGTGGCGATCTCGTGGTGGTAGCTGGGGAGGTTGTCCTCGGTCAGCAGGTTCACGACGAGCGCGATCCGGCCGATGTCCGTGACCTTGGACTGGCCGGGCTCCCACGCCTCCCCGTCCTCGAAAAAGCCGGGGAAGTTCCTGCCGTCGCCGAACGGGACGTACTCGTGCGGCATCCAGTCCTTGGCGACCTTCAGGTGGCGGTTGAGCTCCTTCTCCACCACCTCCTCGAGGGCGTACAGCAGCCGGGCGTCCGTCCAGGCGTCCGAACTGCCGAGGTGGGGAGAGGTGATCGTCACGGGGGCTCCTGGGGACGGGAGTAGTACCTACGGATTCGTAGGTTACGAGACCGTAGGTTAAGCAGGGATAAGCCAGGGGGCCAAGCCCGGACGCGTGATGCCCCCTTGCCGACCGTTATGTCCCCTGGTGGTGGCCGGGCGGCGAGACGTACGTCACGTCCGTTCTCCCCGGTGGGAGGCCGTCCGGACCGGGAAACGCCCCGGTCAGGACGGTGCGCGCACGCCCAGGACCGGCGGTCAGGGGGCGGGGGTCCCGTCCCCGAACACCTCCTCCGGTGACGCGTCGCGCAGGCCCTCGCCGTCCAGCAGCAGCCAGCGCGTGATCCCCGCCGACGCCAGGAACGCCGGGTCGTGGCTCGCCACGATCAGCGCCCCCTCGTACGCGGCGAGCGCGCCGGTGAGGCTGCGGACGCTCGCCATGTCGAGGTTGTTCGTCGGCTCGTCCAGCATCAGGAGCTGCGGGGACGGCTCGGCCAGCAGCAGCGCCGCCAGGGCCGCCCGGAACCGCTCGCCGCCCGAGAGCGTGCCCGCCGCCTGGTCGGCCGCCGCACCCCGGAACAGGAAGCGGGCGAGCTGCGCCCGGATCCGGTTGTTGGTGGCGCCGGGGGCGAACCGGGCCACGTTCGCGACGACGCTCAGCGAGTCGTCGAGCAGATCCAGCCGCTGCGGCAGGAAGCGCAGCGGCACCTCGGCCACCGCCTCGCCCGACTCCGGCGCCAGCTCGCCCGCGAGCGTGCGCAGCAGCGTGGTCTTGCCCGCCCCGTTGCGCCCCACCAGGGCGATCCGCTCCGGACCGCGCACCTCGAAGTCCCCGTGCAGGCCGACTCCGTAACGGAGGGTGAGATCGCGCAGCCGCAGCACCCCGCGGCCGGGGTGGACCTTGGTGTGCGGCAGGTCGATACGGATCTCGTCGTCGTCGCGTACGGCGTCCACCGCCTCGTCCAGCCGCTCCCGCGCCTCGGCGAGCTTCTCCGTGTGCATGATGCGGTGCTTGCCGGCCGACTCCTGCGCCGCCCGCTTGCGGGCCCCCATCACGATCTTGGGTTCGCGTTTGGAGTCCCACATCTTCTGTCCGTAGCGCTTGCGGCGGGCCAGTTTCACCTGGGCGTCGGCGAGTTCGCGCTTCTGCCGCTGCACATCGGCCTCGGCGACGCGCACCATCCGCCCGGCCGCCTCCTGCTCGACCGCCAGCGCCCGTTCGAAGTCGCTGAAGTTGCCCCCGTAGAGGCGTACTTCACCGTCGTGGAGGTCGGCGATCCGGTCGACCAGCTCCAGCAGCTCCCGGTCGTGGCTGACCACGATCAGCACCCCGGACCAGGCGGCCACGGCCTCGTGGACGCGCCGCCGGGCGTGGAGATCGAGGTTGTTCGTCGGCTCGTCGAGCAGCAGCACGTCCGGCCGGGCCAGCAGCTGCGCGGCGAGCCGCAGCAGTACGCCCTCGCCGCCGGACACCTCGCCGATGGTGCGGTCCAGGCCGATGTGGCCCAGTCCAAGCTGGTCGAGGGTGGCGAGGGCGCGCTCCTCCACGTCCCAGTCGTCGCCGACGGCCGTGAAGTGCTCCTCGCTCGGATCGCCGCCCTCGATGGCGAGGAGCGCGGCGCGGGCGGCCGCGATGCCGAGGACCTCGTCCACGCGCAGGGCGGTGTCGAGGACCACGTTCTGCGGCAGCCGGCCGACCTCGCCGACGGTGCGGACGGTGCCGTCGGACGGGGTCAGCTCGCCCGCGACCAGCCGCAGCAGGGTGGACTTCCCGGAGCCGTTGAGCCCGGTCAGCCCGGTCCTGCCGGGGCCGATGGCGACGTCGAGCCCGTCGAAGACCTCGGTGCCGTCCGGCCACGAGAAGGAGAGGGCGGAGCAGACGACATGGTGGGTGGTGGTGGATGACATGGGTCTCCCGGTTGCGAGGAAAGGGGTGGGGGCAACGGGTGGGGACACCGGGGCGCGTGTGAGGCGGTGGCCGGGCCGGGAGGGGGTGGAACGGGTGGAGAAGGGTCCCGGTCGGGCGGCGGACGGCTGTGCGTCGAGGTCACACGCGGTGCGGCAGGCGGAAACGGCCGTGCGGCACGGGTGTCTCAAGACCTCAGACGAGCAACGTCCTACTCCGATCGACGACAACAGAACCGTCCTCGACGGTACGGAGGGGCGGGCGGGGCGTCAACGGAATTAGGGGCGTCAACGGAATTGAGCCGAAGCGGAACCAGGGGGCGTGGGGCCGCCGGTCCGGGCCCGGGGGGCCAGGGCGGGCGGCGGGGCTGCTGCGGCTGACAGGTGGCCGTCGGTGCCGACAATGGAGGTACGGCGGGGTGCCCATCCCCGGGCGGGCGCCCTCCGCCGGGGTCGCCCCGCCGGGGTCGCCGTGGCCACCGGGGTCGCCGTGGAGAGGAGCGCCCATGCCGGATCGGCCCGTGCGCGGTGCGTTCCGCCCCACCCCGGAGCGCGTCCTGTCGGCGCGCCGGGCGGTGCGGGTCACCGTCGCCGCCGCCGTCGGCTTCTACCCCGCGCTCTACCTGCTGGACCGGCCCGTCGCCGCGATCTACGCCCTCTTCACACCCATCGCGCTCGGCGTGCTCTCGCCGCTGCCGGGAGCGGGACGGGACCGGGCGGGGCTGGTGCTGAAGGCGCTGCCCGTCGCCGTGGTGCTCACCGTCCTCGGCACCGCCCTCGCCGTGGGGACGGCGCCGGCCGTCGCGGGCATGCTCGTGGTGGGTTTCGTCCTCACCTTCGGCGCGGCCTGCGGCCCGGGGCCCGCGGGCGTGGCGCCGGGGCTGCTGCTCTTCTACATCCTGGCCTGCTTCCCGCCGTACGCCCCCGACACCCTGCCCCAGCGGCTGGCGGGGGTGATCGCGGGCGGGCTGCTGCTGGCGCTCTGCGAACTGCTGCTGCTTCCCGCGCCCCGGGAGGTGCCCTACCGGGAGCGGGTGGCCGCCGCGCTGGCGCTCGCCGCCCGTGCCGCGGCGGACTGCGCGCGCGGCCGGGGCGGCGACCCCCAGCGGGCGGCCGAGCTGCGCGAAGGCGGGCGCGCCCTGCGGCTGTCCCGGCTGCCGCCCGGCGTCCGCCCGACCGGCGCGGGCCGCACGGACCGGGCGCTCGCGCACACGGGTGCCGCGGCCCGGCGGCTCCTCGACCAGCTCGCCCGGGCCACCGGGAACCCCGCGCCACCGCCCGGCCGGGACCTCGCCTCCGTGACGCTCCTCCGGCAGATCGCCGCCGAGTGCGCGGCCACCTCGGACGCCCTGTGCCGGCGGCGGCCCGCGCGCGGACCCGAGGCACTGGAGGAGATGATCACCGAGTTCCTCGCCTCACGCGGGCGGGACGCCGAGGAGTCCCGGGAGCGGCCCTCGCCCGAGGTGCTCCGCCGGCAGTCCGCCGTCCTCACCATGGGCGCCTCGGCCGTCATCGCGCGGGCCGCCGTCGGTATCGCGCTCGGCGGTGTGCGCACCGCGCGGGGCCTGCCGCGCGAACAGCTCTGGTACGCGCGGCCCGGCACCGCCCGGCTCTGGTGGATCCGGATCACCGGCAACATCACCCAGCGCTCGGTGGTCTTCCAGAACGCGGTGCGCACGGCCCTGGCGCTGGCGGCGGCCCGTCTGGTCGCCGGGTCGCTCGACCTCACCCACGGGTTCTGGGTGCTGCTCGCCGTGCTGACGCTGGTCCGCACGACCGCCGGCGCGACCTGGTCCGCCGTCCGCGCGGCGGCCGTGGGCACGCTGGGGGGCGCGCTGGCCGCGGGGGTGCTGCTCACCGAGGCGGGCGGGGCGACGGTGGTGTACGCGGCGGTCTTCGTGCCGATGATGCTGATCGCGTTCACGGTCGGGCCGGTGGCGGGGGTCGCCTGGGCGCAGGGGCTGTTCACCCTGGTGGTGTCCTCGGCGTTCGCCCAGCTCGCACCCGTGACCTGGCGGGTCGCCGAGGCGCGGCTGATCGATGTGCTGACCGGGTGCGGGATCGGACTGGTCTGCGCGGTGCTGGCCTGGCCGGCGGGTGCGGGGGCGGAGGTGAGGCGCGGGATGGCGGAGCTGCTGCGCTCGGCGGGGCGGATGGTGCCGCCGACGGTGGGGGCGGCGTTGCCGGGGGGTGACGGGCCGGGTCCCGGGGCCGGGCCCGTGCGCCGGACCGGCCTGGGGAGGAGGGCGGTGGGCGGGGGCGCGCAGGACACGGGGGAGGCGGCCCGCTGGGAGACCCTGCATGTGCTGCGTCTCGCCGAGGCGGCCCACGCGCAGTACCGGAGCGAGCCCGGCGGCGACCGCACCGGCGCGGGGCACGACTGGGTGGCCGCGCTCAACTTCGGCATCCACGCGCTGGTGGGGGCGCACTGGCTGCCCCGCCACGACCCGGGCCACGCGGTGCCGCCGGACGCGGCCCGCTGGGCCCGCGCGGCGGCCGGGGCCCTGGCCGAGGCGGCGGACCGCGCGGCCGGCTTCCCCCCGGACGGCATCCGCCCCGCCCGCCCCCGCCTCCCCGAGGAAACCCTGCGCACGGCCCCGGCCCGGATGCTGCCGGTCCTCGTCGACGTGGAGAACTGGCTCGCGACGCTCACGGACGACCTTGCGGCCGTCGACGGGGCGGCGGTGGGCGACGCGGGGCCCGGGCCCGCACCGGACCCAGCGGCGCGGGGTGCCCCGGAGGCGGCCCCGGACGCGGCCGGGGCCCGGGGCGCCCCGGGCGCGAGGTAGGCGCGCCCGGGCCTACGGTGTGTCGACCAGGACGCCCGGGTTGAGGACCCCCGCCGGGTCCAGTGCCCGCTTGGTCGCGCGCAACGCCAGGGCGAAGGGCTCCGGGCGCTGGCGGTCGTAGGACGGGCGGTGGTCGCGGCCGACCGCGTGGTGGTGGGTGATCGTCGCGCGGTGGCGGTGCAGGACCTCGGCCGCGACGGACTTCAGCTCGTCCCAGACGGCCACCTCGTTGCCGGGCCGCCCCGCCGCCACGACCGTGAAGTAGGGCGCGGCGCCGTCCGGATAGACGTGTGTGAGACGGCAGTTGACCATCGGCGGGTGGCCCGTCGTCCGGAGTGCCGCGGCCGCCACCTCCGTGCGTACGTCCTCGATCAGGGCGGGCACCCGGTCCCAGGTCGCGGCCGTCTCGAAGGTCTCGACGACCGCGCCCATCCGGGCCAGGCCGTCGCGCAGGTACGGCATCCGCAGGAACGCGGAGCGCCAGGCGTCGACGGCCGTGTCCGGTGCCCCGCCCCCGCCGGTGGGGGTCTCGGTCCGTCCGCCGTGGGAGCGGGCGAGGCCGACGGCGAGGGCGAGGCGGTCCTCGACGGGGGCGGTGGCCGACTCGAAGCCGAGTACCAGCACCGCCGAACCGTCCCGGGAGGCTCCGGCGAGCGCCGCCTCGCCCGCGTCCAGGAGACGGCAGTTCGCCGGGCCGAGGTCCGACTGCGCGAGCGCCCGCACCGCCTCCAGCGCCGCGCCGAAGTCAGTGAAGGAGACCGCCGCCGACGCCTTGTGCCGCGGCCGTTCCTGGAGCCGCATCCACGCCTCGGTGATGATCCCGAGGGCGCCCTCGGAGCCGAGGAAGAGCCGGTCGGGCGAGGGGCCCGCCCCGGAGGACGGCAGCCGCCAGGACTCGGACGTCCCGGCGGGCGTCACCACGCGCAGGGACTGCGTGAACGCGTCGATCCGGGTCCGCCCGGTCGCGTAGTGGCCGCCCGCGCGGGTGGCGAGCCAGCCGCCCAGCGTGGAGAACTCGAAACTCTGCGGGAAGTGCCGCAGCGTCAGCCCGTGCGGCCGCAGCGCGTCCTCCAGCGCCGGACCGTACATCCCGGCCTGGATACGGGCCGCTCGGCCGGTCGCGTCCACCTCCAGGACCCGGTCCAGGGCGGTCAGGTCGAGGGAGAGGACGGCGCGGTGGGCGTCGCCCCGGTACTCCACACCGCCCGTGACGGAGGAGCCGCCGCCGTACGGGACGACCGCGACGTTCCGCTCGGCGGCCCACTCCAGCAGATCGGCCACGTCCTGGTCCCGGGCCGGGCGGGCGACCAGGTCCGGGACGCGGCCCGGTCGCCTGCGCAGCGCCCGGATCACGTCCCGGTACGCCTTGCCCGCCGCCCGCGCGGCCCGGGCCGCCGGGTCGGCGGTCACCAGGTGCGCGAGGGCTCCCGGCGGCGCGACGGCGGGCGCGCCGATCCCCAGGTCCGCGATGCGGGGGACGGGGAGCGGACGGGCGAGGGTGCCGGGGACGAGCGCGCCCAGCTCCGCGCACTCGGCGTCGCCGGGGTGGGCGTCGGCCCAGCCCCAGCCCCACCAGGACCGGGCGCGCGCGGGGCGGTCGCCGGACGGGGGCGAGGGTGGGGTCGAGGTGGTGGCTTCGGTCATGGGTCTGCCGCTCCGTGATCCGCCGACGGGCATCCCCCGAGGGCCCGGCCGAATTTACCTTGAGGTAATTTACCGTAGGGTAATATCAGGAGCGTGGCAAGCAATCCGACCGGACCCCGGTCCGGCAATCCGACGGGCCCCCGGTCCGGCACCAAGGGCGTACCGCGCGCCGAGCGCGAGCGGCAGATCCTCGACGCGGCGACGGAGGAGTTCGGCCGGCGCGGTTACGCGGGCGCCTCCCTGTCGGCCGTCGCGGCCCGCGTCGGCGTGACCAAGACCCTGCTGCACCAGTACTTCGGCACCAAGCAGGACCTCTGGCTCGCCTGCCTCACCCCGGCGGGGGACCGGCTGCTGGCGGCCGTGCGGGAGGCGATGGCCGAGGGGGGTGCGGACCCGCGCACCCCGCTGCGTGTCCTGCGGGCCGTGTTCACCGCGCTGGAGGGGCGGCGGGAGGCGTGGTTCGTGCTCTACGACCCCTCCCTGCCGGCCGACGGCGAGGCGGCGCGCCGTGCCGCGTACTACCGGGACGCGATCGACGAGCTGGCCGCGACGGGCAGCGCCGAGCTGTTGCGCGCCACGGCGTCGGCCACGGCGTCGCCCGGCGTCGTCGGCGGGCCGGTCGACGCCGAGACCCTGCGCCTGGACGCGGACGCGCTGAAGTACGCCTGGCGGGGGCTGGTCACCGCCCTGGTCCGGTGGTGGATCAGCCACCCCGGCGAGTCGCCGGACGCGATGGCCCGGCGCTGCGCGCGGCTCTTCGCGGCGGCGGGGGCCGCGTTCGCGGCGGACGACGAGACGTAGGCGGGGGTCCTGCGCGGGGCGGGCCCGGCCGGGGCGGCGGCTACCCCGAGGGTGTGTGCTCCCCGCGGTGGTCCCGGCCGGGGCGGGCGCTGCTCCCCGCACGGACCGGCCCGCGCGCACCCCGGCGTCGGCGGGTGCTCCCCGCGGTGGACCCCGGCCGACGCCGTCCTCGGGACCACCGTCCTCGGGACCACCGCCCCCGGGCCCGCCGCCGCGTCAGTGCCCGCCGAGCAGGTCCGCCAACTCCTCGTCGAGGTCCAGGTGCAGATGCTCGGTGCCCGTCGGCACCAGGCCCTCGGAGCGCTCCAGGAAGCGCCGCAGCTCACCGGTGCGGATGTGCACCATCGCGATGCCCTCCGGTGCGTGGAACTCCAGCACCGTGCGCTCGTAGCCGTACGGCCGTACCCGCACGTCGCCCGACCCGGCCGGCTCCTCCACGCCCTCGGTGAGCAGGCGGCGGGCGAACTCCCAGGAGACGTCGGTGCCTTCGAGGGTCGCCGGGGCGGGGAAGTCGATGCGTACCGAGAACGGCTCGCGGCGGTCGTAGTGCAGCGTCGCGGGGACCGACTCCATCCGGGGTGCGGAAGCGACGAGCCGGGCCTGCACGGCCTGCTCGATGACGGTGGACACGACCCGCTCCTTCACTGTGCCGATCGCCCGATCACCGGCACACGTCTCCTGGCGCGGAGGAAGACGACTCGGTGACCGGATCCGTGCACCCCGGAACGGGGTGACCTCCGTCACCGTCGCCCGGCTGCCCCGGGTGGCCGTCTCGCACTCTGGACGCCCTGGAGTTCGTGGACTAGCTTCCGGCGCCATGGCATTGAAGGGGAAGACGAGACGAGCGGTGTCGGTGGGGCTGAGCGCCGTCGCGGTGGCTGCGGTACTGGCCGCCCCGGCGCGCGCGACGGCCGGTCCCGGGGCCGCCACCGCACCCGCCGCGACGACCACCGCCACGGACCCCGGCGCGGGCGGGACCACCGTGGACACCGGCGCCGCCGAACGGGCCGCCGCCAGCGTGCCGTTCGGCTGGCGGCTGAAGGAGACGGGCACCCAGGCCCGCTTCCGCGGCCTCGCCGCGGTCAGCCGCACCACCGCCTGGGCGGCCGGCTCGGCGGGCACCGTGCTGCGCACCACCGACGGCGGCCGCACCTGGGCCGATGTGTCCCCGGAGGGCGCGGAGGGGCTGGAGTTCCGGGACGTCGAGGCCTTCGACGCCCGCCGCGCCGTGGTCCTGGCGATCGGCGAGGGCGAGGCGTCCCGGCTGCTGCGCACCGAGGACGGCGGCCGGACCTGGACGGAGTCCTTCCGCAACACCGACCCCCGGGCGTTCTACGACTGCGTCGCGTTCTTCGACAGCCGCCACGGCCTCGCGATGAGCGACCCGGTCGACGGCAGGTTCCGCATCCTGTCCACCGGGGACGGCGGACGCAGCTGGCGGGTGCTGCCCGACACGGGCATGCCCGCGGCCCTGCCGGGCGAGGCCGGGTTCGCCGCGAGCGGGCAGTGCCTGGTGACCGCGGGCCGCTCGGACGTCTGGCTCGCCACCGGGGGAGGGGCCGCCGGCCGGGTGCTGCACTCCGCCGACCGGGGCCGGACCTGGACGGTCGCCGACTCCACGATCCCCGCCGGGGACCCCGCCCGGGGCGTGTTCGCCCTGGCCTTCCGCGACCGCGCGCACGGCCTCGCGGTCGGCGGCGACTACCGCACCGGTGAGCCCTCGCCCCGTGCCGCCGCCGTCACCCGCGACGGGGGCCGCGGCTGGCGGCAGGCAGCTACGCCGCCGCCCGCCTACCGGTCCGGGGTCGCCTGGCTGCCGCACACGCGCACGGCGGCGCTGGCGGTCGGCCCGACGGGCACCGATCTGACCCTGGACGGCGGCCGCACCTGGCGGACCGTCGACACCGGCTCCTTCGACACGGTCGACTGCACGGCGGACCTGGGCTGCTGGGCCTCCGGCGAGAAGGGCCGGGTCGCCCGGTTGGAACCCGGGGCGGGCACGGCCCGCTGACGGGCGGGGCCCCGGCGCGCCGATGCCGCCGGGGCCGAGGCCCGTCCCCGGGATTCAGGCGGGCAACTGCTCCCGGTACGCGGCCAGTTCCGGCGCGGTCTTCGTCGCCGTGAACTCGGTGATCCGGTACGCGCACACCCCGCCCGTCACGAACGGGTCCGCCGCGGTGATCTCCTCGGCGCGCGCCCGGTCGATCCCGGCGGCCAGGATGACCCCGCCGTCCCGCGGGTTCTTCCGGCCCGAGGCGATGAACACGCCCTCCGCGTAGTACGCGTCCAGCCAGGCGACATGCGCGTCGAGCAGGGCGTCGGCGCGCTCGACCGGCGCGGTGTACGTCAATTCCAGTACGAACATGATCGCCAGGCTACCCGCCGCCTCCGACACCGCGGCTCCGCCGTACGCTGCCGCACCATGACCTTCGTCGACGTTCCCGCGGGCTGGCCCGCCACCGAGGAGGCCGCCCGCGCGGTCCAGGACGAACTCCGCGCCCGTGCCGTCCTCGACGAGCCCGGCCCGCCGCCCGGCACCGGGCACCTCACCGGCGTGGACGTCGCGTACGACGACGCGCGGGACCTGGTCGCCGCCGCGGCCGTCGTCCTGGACGCGGCGACCCTCGCGGTCGTCGAGGAGGCCACCGCCGTCGGCCGGGTCTCCTTCCCGTACGTGCCCGGCCTGCTGGCCTTCCGTGAACTCCCCACCGTGCTCGCCGCCCTGGAGTCCCTGGACGCGGACCCGGGGGTCGTGGTCTGCGACGGGTACGGGCGCGCCCACCCGCGCCGCTTCGGACTCGCGAGCCACCTCGGGGTGGTCGCGGGGCTGCCGGCCTTCGGCGTCGCGAAGAACCCGTTCGTGTTCACCCACGCCGAACCCGGCCCGGAGCGCGGCGCGTCGGCGCCCCTGCTCGCCGAGGACGGCGAGGAGGTCGGCCGCGCCCTGCGGACCCGGGCGGGGGTGAAGCCGGTCTTCGTGTCGGCCGGCCACCGGGTGACCCTGGAGTCGGCGTGCGCGCAGACGCTGTGGCTGGCGCGGGAGTTCCGGATTCCGGAGACCACCCGGCGGGCGGACGCGCTGTGCCGCCGTGCGCTCAAGGAGGCGACGGGGGCAGCGGGACCGGGCTGACCCGGGCCCCGGCCCGCCTCTACGGCCCGGCTGCCTCGGGGGTCCCGGCCGTTGCCGGGGCGGCGCCCCCGGCCGTCGCCGGCACCAGGTCCACCCAGTCCACCAGGTCCGCCAGGTCCGCGCCCGCCCGCAGCAGCGCCACGCTCCGGGCCGCCAGACCGTCCAGACGGCGGCGCAGAATCGTGTCGGCGTCCGCCAGACCGTCGAGCCGGTCCAGGGAGGCCATGACCTCCCGCACGGCGGGGATGCCGTGGCCGCCCGCCCGCAGGGCCGCGACCACCCGGGCCGCCGCCACCGCCCCCGGGCCGTAGCGGCGGGCCCGCAGCGAGGTCACCCGCTCGGGCGCGACCAGACCCTCCTGCTCCCAGAACCGCAGCGCCGAGGGGCGCACACCCAGGGCCCCCGCGAGTTCGGTGATCGTCATCGAGTCGCCGTCCTGCTCCAGACCCTCACCCGGCGTCGCCCCCGTCTCCGCCCGCACGCTCCGCAGCGCCTCCCGGGCGCGCAGCGTCTCCGCGCGCTCCCGGGCCAGGCCCGCGTGCAGCGTGTCGACCGCCGCGGCCGCGTCCACGAGCGTCGCCGTCCGCAGCTCCGCGAGCAGCCGCCGCGCGGCGACCGGCCCGACGGCGGCGGCGAGGCCCCGGTAGGCGCGCAGCGCCCGGACGTGCAGCGCGGTCCAGGCCCGGTAGCCGTTCTCGGCGCGGGCCGCGGGCGGTGTGACCCCGAGCCGTTCCAGGTCGCGGACCTGCTGGAGGGAGTAGCCGGACTCCCGCGCCACGTCCGCGGTCCGCAGCGCCCTGCCCCGCTCGCCCGCCTTCACCGTCCGCTCATCCATCGCCGAACCCCACACAAGCACTTGAAGCCGACACTCGAACCATGGACAGCAGCATGCAGCAGATCATCGACACCGTGCGGTCCTTCGGCGGCGCCCTCGTGGTCCTCCCGGGCCCCGGTGGAGGCTTTCCCGAGGAGGCGTGGGGGGACGCGTTCTTCTTCCACGCCCCCGACGGCACGATGCCCGCGCACACCCAGCCCTACGGGACGATCACCACCCGGGACCTGCCCGGCGACACCGCCTCCGACCTCGATCCGCCCGGCCGGTGGCGGGTGAACATCCACGTCGGGCGGACGGCCTTCGGCCGACTCGTGCGGGAGGAAGCGGACCCGGACCACACCGCCGCCGACGTCCTGCTGCCGCACCCCGTCTACGGCGCGCAGGGCTGGGTCTGCGTCGTCACCCCGGGGGAGCGGACCACGGCGGAGGTGCTGCGCCTGCTGCGCGCGGCCCATGACGCCGCGGCGGCCCGGCACCTGCGCCGGAGCGCGACCGGCGCGAGGGGCACCACGGGCGCGGGGCGTACGGGCGAGGCGGGGCCGGCGGCGTCAGCCGGGGACTGACGGGCGGGCAACGGCAGCCGGACGGCGGGCCGGGCCCGGTCGGTGGATACCGGGCCCGGGACCCCGCCACCCGCTCAGCGCGCGTGCGCCACGCGGAAGGTGATGCCCGCCTCCCGCAGGCGGGCGACCAGCGCGTCCCCCATCGCGGCGGCCGGGGTGACCTGGCCCGCCGTGGGCGGCAGCTTGTCGAAGGCCAGGCTGAGCGCCGCCTCCGCGAGGATCTTCGCCGTCTCGTCGTAGCCCGGGTCCCCGCCGCGCACCTCCGTGAAGACACGGCGGCCGCCGCCCTCGCCCACGAAACGCACCGAGAACCAGCTCCGCGCCCGGCGTTCCGCGCTCGGACCGGTGCCGGGCTCGACGACGCGCATCAGGGCGCGCCGGGCCGCCGGGATCTGGGCGAGGAGGAAGCCCGTGCCCACCGCGACCGGGCCGCCCAGTGCCATCGGGAGGGTCTTCACCGCGGCGTAGTGGCGGTAGCGGAAGTCGGGGCCGTACCGCTCCAGCGCGCGGGCCGAACGTGCCACCACCTGGCCGTCGATGGTCGGCAGGGGCAGCGCCCAGGCGCCCGTCTCGCGGCTGAAGCGCGGCCCGCCGACCGGGGCGCCCGCGCGCCGCCCGGCGAGGCGCGGCTCGTGCAGCCGCCGCTCGCGCGCCGCCCGCAGTGTCTGCCGGCCGCGCCCCATCGCGTTCAGCGCGGAGGCGAAGGTGCCGCCGGAGAACATGGCGTTGGACCGCACGAAGCCGTCCACCCGCAGCGGGACGCCCTCGGGGAGCTGCTGCACCGTGAAGAGGACGCCCAGGTCGTGCGGCACGGAGTCGAAGCCGCAGGCGTGCACCAGCCGGGCGCCCGTCTCGCGCGCGAGGGCGTCGTGGCGGACGTACATGTCGTCCACGAACTCCGGTTCGCCGCACAGGTCCAGATAGTCCGTCCCGGCCTCCGCGCACGCGGCGACCAGCGGCTCCCCGTGCCAGACGTAGGGCCCCACGGTCGTGGCCAGGACCCGGGTGGAGCGGGCGAGGGCGCGCACCGCGTCCCGGTCGGAGGCGTCCACCACCACGAGCGGCAGGTCCGCGCAGGCGGGGGAGAGCTTCGCGAGCCGTTCCCGCAGCGCCTCCAGCTTGGCGCGGCTGCGTCCCGCGACGGCCCACCGGCAGTCGGCGGGCGCGTGCCGCGCCAGATACGCGGCGGTCAGCTCCCCCGCGAAGCCGGTCGCGCCGAAGAGCACGACATCGTACGGACGCTCACCGCGACCGCTTTCGTTCTGGCTGTTCAAGGGCTCCTCCGCCGTAGTGGTCCGGTGCCGATGGGGCGGGCCGGGATCAGGGTCCGCCGAAGGGACCGGGCCGGTCGGCAGACCCTAGCGTGCCGCGCGGCCCCGCAGAAGACGGGTTCCCCATCGGTAACCTGACAGACCTGTCCGCTCTAAGCGCTTGCTCGGTGCAAAGCCCCGGAAAGCCTTGTGCGGAGTGGAACGTGTTCTTACCATCACTGGTGTTACATCAGTTGTGTCACACTGCTGGGGGCCGGATGACAGCCACAGGGAACGGGCCGCTGGCCGGGGTGCGCGTGGTCGAACTGGCGGGCATCGGGCCCGGACCGTTCGCCGCGATGCTCCTGGCCGACCTGGGGGCCGACGTCGTCCGCGTCGACCGCCCCGGCGGCCCCGGGCTCGGGATCGACCCCGCGCGCGACCTCACCAACCGCAACAAGCGCTCCGTCCTGATCGACCTCAAGGCGGAGGACGGCCCCGCCCGGGTGCTCGACCTGGTGGCGAAGGCGGACATCCTGGTCGAGGGCTACCGGCCCGGAGTCGCCGAACGCCTGGGCGTCGGCCCCGACGTCTGCCTGGCGCGCAATCCGAAGCTGGTCTACGGGCGGATGACCGGCTGGGGCCAGGACGGCCCCCTCGCGGAGCGCGCCGGCCACGACATCTCCTACATCGCCGTCACCGGCACCCTGTCCATGATCGGCCAAGCGGACCAGCCGCCCGTCGTCCCCGCCAACCTGGTCGGCGACTACGCGGGCGGCTCCCTCTACCTCGTCGTCGGGGTGCTCGCCGCCCTCCAGCACGCCCGCTCCGAGGGCGGCACCGGCCAGGTGGTGGACGCCGCGATCGTCGACGGCGCCACCCATCTCGCCACGATGATCCACGGCATGATGGCGGCCGGCGGCTGGCAGGACCGCCGGGGCGCCAACCTCCTCGACGGCGGCTGCCCCTTCTACGGCTCCTACGAGACCGCCGACGGCCGGTACATGGCGGTCGGCGCCCTGGAGCAGCGCTTCTACGACGAGTTCATCACCCTGCTCGGCATCGCCGACCAGGTGCCCGCCCGCAAGGAGTTCGACCGCTGGGACGAGCTGCGGGCCGCCGTCGCCGCCCGCTTCCGGACCCGTACCCGCGCCGAGTGGACGGCCGTCTTCGAGGGCTCCGACGCCTGTGTCGCCCCCGTCCTCTCCCTCCGCGAGGCCCCGCACCACCCCCATCTCGCCGCCCGCGGCACCTTCACGGACCACGGCGGCATCCCCCAGCCCGCCCCCGCGCCTCGCTTCTCGGCCACCCCCGGCGCCGTCACCCGGCCGCCCGCGCTGCCCGGCGCGGACACCGCCGAGGTGGCCCGGGACTGGGGCGTACCGCTCACCGGCCCCGCCGGGCACGCCGACCCGGCCGCCCCCGCCGGAGGCACCGGCACCACCGGCACCACCCGCCCCGAGGAGGACCGTTGAAGCGCCAGATCTTCACCGAGGAGCACGAGGCGTTCCGCGAGACCGTGCGCACCTTCCTCACCAAGGAGGTCCTGCCGCACTACGCGCAGTGGGAGAAGGACGGCATCGTCAGCCGCGAGGCCTGGCTCGCCGCCGGCCGGCAGGGCCTCCTCGGCCTCGCCGTCCCCGAGGAGTACGGAGGCGGCGGCAACGACGACTTCCGCTACGCGGCCGTGCTGCACGAGGAGTTCACCCGCGCCGGCGCCCCCGGGCTCGCCATCGGCCTGCACAACGACATCATCGGCCCCTACCTCACCTCCCTGGCCACCGAGGAGCAGAAGCGCCGCTGGCTGCCCGGCTTCTGCACCGGCGAGACCATCACCGCCATCGCCATGACCGAACCCGGCGCCGGCTCCGACCTCCAGGGCATCCGCACCACCGCCGAGGACCGCGGCGACCACTGGGTCCTCAACGGCTCCAAGACCTTCATCTCCAACGGCATCCTCGCCGACCTGGTGATCGTGGTCGCCCGCACCACCCCCGAGGGCGGGGCGCACGGACTCTCCCTCCTCGTCGTGGAACGCGGCGCGGAGGGCTTCGAACGCGGCCGCAACCTCGACAAGATCGGCCAGAAGTCCCAGGACACCGCCGAGTTGTTCTTCAACGACGTGAAGGTGCCCAAGGAGAACCTGCTCGGCGAGCTCAACGGCGCGTTCATCCATCTGATGACCAACCTCGCCCAGGAGCGCATGGCCATCGCCGTCGCCGGGATCGCCGCCGCCGAGCACCTGCTGGAGATCACCACCGCGTACGTCAAGGAGCGCGAGGCCTTCGGCCGACCGCTGGCGCGGCTCCAGCACATCCGCTTCGAGATCGCCGAACTGGCCACCGAGTGCGCCGTCACCCGGGCCTTCCTGGACCGCTGCATCGAGGACCACGCCAAGGGCGAACTGGACGCCGTGCACGCCTCGATGGCCAAGTGGTGGGCCACCGAACTCCAGAAGCGCGCCGCCGACCGGTGCCTCCAACTCCACGGCGGGTACGGCTACATGAACGAGTACCCGGTCGCCCGGGCCTTCACCGACGGGCGTATCCAGACCATCTACGGCGGTACGACCGAGATCATGAAGGAGATCATCGGCCGTTCCCTGCTCGGCTGACCCGGACCGCGCGGCGGCACCCGGCCCCGGCTCCGGGGCGGCCCGCCCCCACTCCCTCGCACCACCCCCCGCCCCTCCCGAAAGGCTGACAAGGTGAGCACCGAAGCGTACGTGTACGACGCGATCCGCACCCCGCGCGGACGCGGGAAGGCGAACGGCGCCCTGCACGGCACCAAGCCGATCGACCTGGTCGTCGGCCTGATCCACGAGATCCGGGCCCGCTTCCCCGGCCTGGACCCGGCCGCGATCGACGACATCGTGCTCGGTGTCGTCGGCCCCGTCGGCGACCAGGGCTCCGACATCGCCCGGATCGCCGCCATCGCCGCCGGGCTCCCGGACACGGTGGCCGGTGTGCAGGAGAACCGCTTCTGCGCCTCGGGTCTTGAGGCCGTCAACCTGGCCGCCATGAAGGTCCGTTCGGGCTGGGAGGAGCTGGTCCTCGCCGGTGGCGTCGAGTCGATGTCCCGGGTCCCGATGGCCTCCGACGGCGGCGCCTGGTTCGCCGACCCGATGACCAACCTGGACACCAACTTCGTCCCCCAGGGCATCGGCGCCGACCTCATCGCCACCCTCGGCGGCTGGTCCCGCCGCGACGTCGACGAGTACGCCGCCCTCTCCCAGGAGCGGGCCGCCGCCGCGTGGAAGGACGGCCGCTTCGAGCGCTCGGTCGTCCCCGTGAAGGACCGCAACGGCCTCGTCGTCCTCGACCGCGACGAGCACATGCGCCCCGGCACCACCGCCGACTCCCTCGCCTCCCTCAAGCCGTCCTTCGCCGACATCGGCGAACTCGGCGGCTTCGACGCGGTCGCCCTCCAGAAGTACCACTGGGTCGAGAAGATCGACCACGTCCACCACGCGGGCAACTCCTCGGGCATCGTGGACGGCGCCGCCCTCGTCGCCATCGGGAGCAAGGCCGTCGGCGAGCGCTACGGCCTCACCCCGCGCGCCCGGATCGTCTCCGCCGCCGTCTCCGGCTCCGAGCCGACCATCATGCTCACCGGCCCCGCGCCCGCGACCCGCAAGGCCCTCGCCAAGGCCGGTCTCACCATCGACGACATCGACCTGGTCGAGATCAACGAGGCCTTCGCCGGCGTCGTCCTGCGCTTCGCCGACGACATGGGCCTCTCCCTCGACAAGGTCAACGTCAACGGCGGCGCCATCGCCCTCGGCCACCCCCTCGGTGCCACCGGCGCGATGATCCTCGGCACCCTCGTCGACGAACTGGAGCGCCAGGACAAGCGCTACGGCCTCGCCACCCTCTGCGTCGGCGGCGGCATGGGCATCGCCACCGTCGTCGAACGCCTCTGACCGTCCTGTCCCCACCGGCCCCCTCTTACGGAGCAGCCACACCATGAGCGAGTCCACCACCATCCGCTGGGAACAGGACGAGACCGGCGTCGTCACCCTCGTCCTCGACGACCCCAACCAGTCCGCCAACACCATGAACCAGGCGTTCAAGGCGTCCGTCACCGCGATCGCCGACCGGATCGAGGCCGAGAAGGACTCCATCCGCGGCATCATCGTCACCTCCGCCAAGAAGACCTTCTTCGCGGGCGGCGACCTCAAGGAGATGATCCAGGCCGGACCGGACGACGCGCGGTTCGTCTTCGAGGCCGGCCTCGGCATCAAGCGCGCCCTGCGCCGTATCGAGACCCTGGGCAAGCCCGTCGTCGCCGCCATCAACGGCGCGGCCCTCGGCGGCGGTTACGAGATCGCCCTCGCCTGCCACCACCGCGTCGCCCTCGACGCGCCCGGCTCCAAGATCGGCCTGCCCGAGGTCACCCTCGGCCTGCTGCCCGCGGGCGGCGGCGTCACCCGGACCGTGCGCCTCATGGGCATCGCCGACGCCCTCCTCAAGGTCCTCATCCAGGGCACCCAGTACACGCCGAAGCGCGCCCTGGAGAACGGCCTGATCCACGAGGTCGCCGCCACCCGCGAGGAGATGCTGGCGAAGGCCCGCGCCTTCATCGACGCCAACCCCGAGTCCCGCCAGCCGTGGGACACCCCCGGCTACCGCATCCCGGGCGGCACCCCGTCGAACCCCAAGTTCGCCGCCAACCTGCCCGCCTTCCCGGCCAACCTGCGCAAGCAGACCGCCGGCGCCCCCTACCCGGCGCCGCGCAACATCCTCGCCGCCGCGGTCGAGGGCTCCCAGGTGGACTTCGAGACCGCCCAGGTCATCGAGGCCCGCTACTTCACCGAGCTGGTCACCGGGCAGACCGCGAAGAACATGATCCAGGCGTTCTTCTTCGACCTCCAGGCCGTCAACTCCGGTGCCAGCCGCCCGTCCGGCATCGAGGCCCGCAAGGTCGCCAAGGTGGCGGTGCTCGGTGCCGGGATGATGGGCGCGGGCATCGCGTACTCCTGCGCCCGCGCCGGGATCGAGGTCGTCCTCAAGGACGTGACCGCCGAGGCCGCCGCCAAGGGCAAGGCGTACTCGGAGAAGCTGTGCGCCAAGGCCGTCGCCCGGGGCCGCACCACCCAGGAGAAGGCGGACGCCGTCCTGGCCCGCATCACGCCCACGGCCGAGGCCGCCGACCTCGCGGGCTGCGACGCCGTGATCGAGGCGGTGTTCGAGGACGCCGCCCTCAAGCACAAGGTGTTCCAGGAGATCCAGGACGTCATCGAGCCGGACGCGCTGCTCTGCTCCAACACCTCCACCCTGCCGATCACCGCCCTCGCCGAAGGGGTCTCCCGCCCGGACGACTTCATCGGTCTGCACTTCTTCTCGCCCGTCGACAAGATGCCGCTGGTGGAGATCATCAAGGGCGGGCGGACCGGTGACGAGGCGCTGGCCCGCGCCTTCGACCTGGTCCGGCAGATCAACAAGACCCCGATCGTGGTGAACGACTCGCGCGGCTTCTTCACCTCGCGGGTCATCGGCCAGTTCATCAACGAGGGCGTCGCGATGGTCGGCGAGGGGGCGAACCCGGTCTCCATCGAGCAGGCGGCGGCGCAGGCCGGCTACCCGGCCAAGGTCCTCTCCCTGATGGACGAGCTGACCCTCACCCTGCCCCGCAAGATCCGCAACGAGGCCCGGCGCGCGGTCGAGGAGGCCGGCGGCACCTGGACCCCGCACCCGGGCGAGGCGGTCATCGACCGCATGGTCGACGAGTTCGGGCGCCCCGGCCGCAGCGGCGGCGCGGGCTTCTACGACTACGACGCGGACGGGAAGCGCACCGGTCTGTGGCCGGGGCTGCGCGAGCACTTCGCCGTGCCCGGCGCCGAGATCCCCTTCGAGGACATGAAGGAGCGGATGCTCTTCTCGGAGGCGCTGGACACGGTGCGCTGCCTGGAGGAGAACGTCCTCACCACGGTCGCCGACGCCAACATCGGCTCCATCATGGGCATCGGCTTCCCCGCCTGGACGGGCGGCGTCCTCCAGTACATCAACGGGTACGAGGGCGGCCTGCCCGGCTTCGTGGCCCGCGCGCGGGAGCTGGCCTACCGCTACGGCGACCGGTTCCAGCCCCCCGCGCTGCTGCTGGCGAAGGCCGAGCGGGGGGAGCGGTTCACCGACGCGGGCTGAGCGGGCGACCCGGGTCGCGCCGTCGGCGGACGCGGTGGGCGAGGACCGCGAAGGTCCCGCCGACGAGGGCGGCGACCACGGCGCCGCCGACGGCGAGACCGGTCCAGCCGCCGGGCTGCGACGCGTCGGCGGCCGCCGCGTCCGGGGTGTTCGGCGCGGCGGGGGTGTCGGGTTCCGTCGGTGGCGTGGCGGGCCCGGTCGTCGGCGTGTCCGGTCCGGTCGCCGGGGCCTCGTGGCCGGCCGCCTGGTCGGGGGTGGCAGCCCCGGGGCCGGCCGTTCCGGGGCCGTCCGCCGGGGTGGGGGAGGCCGGGGTGCCCGGGGAGACCGTGATCTCCTCCTCGTCCCGGCCGAGAGCCGGATGGCCCGCCTCCACGGTGACCGTCCAGCGTCCGGGCGGCAGCGTCCCGTCCGCCGTCCAGCCCGTCGCGGAGCCCGGGTCACGGACCAGCCGGAACGGTCCGGCCGTCCGGCCGTCGTCGGCGACCGCGTTGACGGTGGCGGCGACCCGCCCCTCGACCGGGTCCTTGTCGTTCTCCCAGACGACGGTGGTGCGCACCCGGCCGAAGTCGTGCCCGGTGATCTCGACGTCGAGGGTGCCGCCATGGGCCAGGGCCGTACCGCCGGCGGCCGGCAGGGACAGGACCGCCCCCGCCAGGGCGGCGACGGCGGCGGTGGGGAGGGTTCGGCGCATCGCGGGTGCTCCATGTCGTCGGTGTCTGCGGGGACGGGGGACGGGATCGGTGTGCGCGGGGGCGGCCGACGGGCCCTGACGGTCCGCCGGCCGCCCCCGCGCGTGGCGTCAGGACGCCTTCTGGACCGTCCACACCTGGGCCGGTGCGCCCGTCGCGCCCTGCCGCTGCTGCAACTCGATCAGCCAGGACCCGTAGTACGGGCGGTTGCTGACGCCGAGGGCGTAGGAGCTGTCCCCGGCGGTGATCGTCACACCGCTGCCGCCCGCCGTGATCCGCCACCGCTGGGCGGGGATGTCACGGCACGGCTGCTGGGCGACCCACATGCCGGCGCTCGGCGCGCCGCCGCTCTGGAGGCACTTGCCCGACACGGCGGAGCGGATACGGCTGTAGCCGTTGCCCGCGTTGTCGAAGTACCACTGCTGCTGGGCGTAGCCGGTGCGCTGCGAGCCGACCAGCACGGTGTTGTCCGCGCTGTGCCCGCCCCAGATCTCCGCGGCCGCCCCGGTGGCGCCGTTGGTGAGGAGCTGGCGGGTGCCCGGGGTGGGCGTCGTCCCGCCGCCACCGCCGCCGGTGGTGCGGAAGGAGGTGGCGCGGCCCGGGCCGCTGTCGCGCCCGGAGGCGTCGCGGACCGAGACGGCGAGGGTGTGGGCCGTGCCCGGCTTGAGGTTGTAGACCCGGGTGCTGGTCGTCTGCACCCAGCCGATCGCCCTGCCGTCCAGGAAGACCTGGTACCAGACCGCACCGGCGACCGGCTGCCAGCCGGCGACGGCGAAGTCCGGGCCGGTCTGCCCGACGGTGACGGCCGGTCCGGTGCCGGTGCCGTTCGTCGGCCGGGGCGTCGGGGTGGGCTTCGTCGGTGCCGGGCTGGGTGTGGGTGTCGGCCGGGGGTTCGGCGTGGTCCCGGTGCCGCGCATCAGGAACTGGTTGTCCGCGATGTTCCAGTGCGTGGCCAGATAGCTGCCGGGCCTGGGGTTCGTGTGGAAGTAGTCGTCGTTGTTGCAGTCCAGCCGGTTCTCGTAGCCCCGGTCCCGGCAGACGTTGCGCATGGTGGGGTAGTACGGGCTGTCCGAGTAGCACATCACGTCCCACTCGTCCGTGCAGTGCGCGCCGCGGCTGGTGTTGGGCGCGCTGTTGTTCACCGCGCCCAGGTTGTGGCCCAGTTCGTGCGCGGCGGTGTGCCCGCCCCAGCAGCCGGTGTCCGTACGGCCGTAGGAGGGGCCGAAGTTGCTGAGGTTGTTCTGGCCCGGGCGCTCGTCGCCGGCGAAGGTGCCGATACCGCAGTAGACCTGGGAGTCGGCGAAGATCATGTACTTGCGGTCGCGCCGGTCGAGCCCCTTGGCGGCGAGCGCCCGGTTGGTGGCGCTGAACTCGGCGAGGGCGGCGGCCGGGAGTTCGATGTTGAGCACGGTCGGTGTGCAGTCGGCCGCGGTCACATAGCGGATGTGCCGGACACCCCCGGTGTCCTTGGCGCTCTCCGAGAAGATGAGGTCCGCGTCGGCGGCCCACTTGCGGAACGAGGCGAAGTACTGCGCGTACCGGTCCTTGCCGGGCGCGTGGACGTAGACGACCTGGACGCGGTTGCCGCTGCTGCCGTCGCCGTCGCACTGGACGGTCTGTCCGGCGGGCCCGTTCGCGGCCGGTGCCCGGGACGCCTGGGTGTCCTGGGGCGACCGGGGGTCGCCGGACGCCCCCGAACGGCCTTCGGTGCTCGGCGCCTTGGCGGCGGTCCCGGGCGCGGTGGCGTCGAGCGCGGGTGCGGCCGTACGGGGGAGGGTGCCGGAGGACCCCCCGGATCCTCCGGTCCCCCTGGCGGGCTTGCCGCTTCCGGACTCGGCCGGGTCCTCGGCGGGCGCCGTCGTCCGGACGGCGGGTGGGGTGTCCTTGGTGATGTCGACGCCCTTGGGCGGGGCGTCGGGGCCGTGGGTGCAGTGGCCGCCCGTGGTGCGGTACACCCCCGCGCACGGATCCCCCTCGGGCGCGGGCTTCAGGCCCCGGTAGACCATGCCCCGTTCGGGCTCGCTCTTCGGGACCTCCGTCAGCGGCTCGGGCTCCTTCTCGCGGGCGGGCTCCTTCGCCGGCTCGACGGCCGGTCCCGCCGCGGCGGGCTCCCCCTGCGCGAGCGGCTGCGGGCTGCCCCCGTCGGCCCCGCGGGTCGCCTCGTAGGCCACCCCTCCGACGACCGCCATCACGGCGACGGCGGCCGTGGCGAGTATGAGCCGGCGGGGTGTGCCCCGCCGCTGCTTTCGGAGTCTTCGACGTCCGGGCATGGGTGTGCATCTCTTCCTTGGTCAGGGAACGGTGCGCGGAAGCTTGCCAGAACGAATTTCCGAATATCTCGGGCAATTGGGGTGGCGGTTCGGGGGGTGGTGCTGTAATCGCCGCTGCTGAATTGATGAACAGTCAACTCGCTTCTCGCGTAGGTGAGTTACGCGCGTGGACTCCGATTGGTCCAGTCCCTTTTAAGGATGCCGTGACGCAATCGTGATCTATAAGTGGGTTTGAATTGAGAATGCGTCAACCGCGCTACTCACGGCCCGAATTGCCGCGATCACGAACCGTGCGCCCGCCGGGCCTCCGGCGGGCGCTCAGCGGTCGCTGCCGAAGGCGGCCCGCAGTTCCTCCCGCAACGACCGCTGGAACGCGGTGACCAGGGCCTGCACCACCATCGGCTGCATGTGCGCGGACAGCGACTTCATGGCCGCCACATGGTCCGGGTCCTCCCGGCTCTCCCGGTAGGGCCCCCAGACCTCGTCACGGAACAGCCGGGACAGCTCCTGGGCCGCCGCGCGGGCGTGCTCCAGCAGGACGGTGCGGGAGGCGAGGATGGTCTCGTGCGCGATCGGCACGTCCAGCAGCTCCAGGCCGAGGCGCAGCAGGGAGCCGTCCAGCCGCAGCAGGCCGTCCGGGCGGCGGTCCAGTACGCCCATCGCGGCGAGCCGGTCCACATCCTCCTCCGACAACTCCCGCCCGGCCCGGCGGGTCAGCTCCCGGCGGGTGACCTCCTCCGCCGACTCCGGCGCCCAGGAGGCCACCAGGGCCCGGTGGATGGCGAGATCCTGCTCGCTGAGATCGGCCGGCAGCTGCTCCAGATACCGCTCGATCGCGGCGAGCGTCATCCCCTGGTGCTGCAACTCCTCGATGAGCGCCAGCCGGGACAGATGCCCGGGGCCGTAGTGGCCGACCCGGCGCGGGCCGATCACGGGCGGAGGCAGCAGCCCGCGACCGCTGTAGAAGCGGATCGTCCGCACGGTCACCCCGGCGCGCGCCGCCAGTTCGTCGACGGTGAACGCCGGCTCCACGCCGCCTTCCGCCGCCGCGGCGATCGCCTGCCCGCCGGTGCCGTCCGTCATGGCTCTCCCTCCGCTCCTGCCACCGGTACAACAGTAATGCTGTCTCACCGGCACTGTGGAAAACCCGGCACCGATGCCGGAGGCCGTCCGTACGGTGGAGCCATGACCGAGATCGCGTATGCCGACCAGCCCCGGGGCCGTGCCCGGACCCGCCCCCGGGCTGTCCCGCCGGGCCGGGCCCGGGGACAGCCCGGCGGGACACGACCTAGCCGCGGATCAGGGTGCAGACCGCGTCCTCCTGGATGTCGCGGACGGTTTCCAGGAGCGCGGGGGCCACGGACTGGTTGATCTGGCGGGTCAGGGAGAAGGTGAGGGAGAGCCTGCCGTCCGGGGTCGCGGCGATGAGCTGGGTGTAGCCGGGGAAGTTGCCGGTGTGGCCGAGGACGACGCCGCAGCGTGTGGTGTAGCGGAAGATGCCCAGCCCGGCCCGGTTGGCGCCCGGCCCGGCGGGCTCCGAGGCGCCCTTCACCCAGCGGCGCTGCTCGCGCAGCACGGCGGGGGAGGTCAGGGCGCCCGGGGCGTAGCCGCGGATGAAGCGGGTCATGTCGCGCGGGGTGGAGACGATACCGCCGGACGCCCAGACGCCGGAGGCGCTGAGGAGTTCGCTGACGTCCTGCGGCGCGGCCGGCGGCTCGATGTCGTAGCCGCGCAGGTAGGGCTCGGGGAGTTCATAGCCCTGCGGCAGGCTGGTGTTCCGCAGGCCGAGGGGCCGGTAGACGATGCCACGGAGGAGGGATTCGTAGCGGCGGCCGGTCGCGGCCTCGGCCATCAGGGCCACCGCGATGTTGTCGGAGTTGGAGTACAGATAGCGGGAGCCGGGCCGGAAGTCCAGTGGTTCGCCGGCGACGAACCGGAGCAGCCGCCGGGAGTCGAAGTGGCGCCGGGGGTTCTCGTCCAGCAGGCGCTGGAACTCGGGGGCGGTGGTGTAGTCGGGCAGTCCGCTGGTGTGCTGGAGGAGCTGGCGGAGGGTCACCGCGTGCCAGGCGCGCGGGAGGCGGGGCAGCCGCTGCCCGATCGTGTCGTCGAGACCGAGCCGCCCCTCCGCCACGAGGTGCAGGGCCACGGCCCCGCTGAAGGCCTTCGCCGTGCTGGCGATCCGCATGTGGTCGTCGACGCGGAGGGGGCGGCCGGTCGCCAGGTCCGCCGTGCCGGACCGCAGCACCCGCCGCCGATCGCCGTCCTGGAGGACGACGATCGCCCCGGGCGGACCGTCCGCCCGGCGGACGAGGGCGTCGAGCCGCTTCTGCAGGGCCTTGACGGAGCCGCGTCCGGCCGGACCGGCAGGCCCTCCGGGGTGCGCGGCCCGGTCGCCGGCCGTGGACGCGGGCGCGGTCGCCGTCGCGGGCGCCGGGGCGGCGAGCGGCACGGCGGGGGCCGCGCCGAGGGCGGCGGCCGCCAGGGCGAGACAGGCGCCGAGGCGCAGCAGTCCGGCACGGCGCCGGGTCCGGGAACGGGAGGGGGTACGGAGTGGGGGGACGTTCATGGGGGCCTCTGCGGGGGCGAAGGGAACTGATGCCCCCTCAGCATCGGGCGCGCGCGGCCCCCGGGCCGTGTGCCTGCCCCATACGGCCCAGGCCCCGGCGCGTCGCACGGCCGGGCGGGGCGGGCGGGCCGGGTACGGGCGAGGGCGTGCCCGCCGCCGCGGGCACGCCCTCTCTCAGCCGGCCGGGGTTCAGTACACGGCCACGCCGTAGGCGCTCAGCGCCTCCTTGACCGGCTGGTGGATGGCCGAGCCGGCCGTGCCCGAGCAGCCGGAGCTGCCGGAGTGGATGCCGAGTGCCGTGGTGCCCGAGTAGTGGGCACCGCCGCTGTCGCCGCCCGCGGAGCAGGCGGTGGTGCGGACCATGTTGTAGACGGGCCCGTCGCCGTAGTTCACGGTGACGTTCACGGCGGTGACCGTGCCGGAGGTCACCTTGGTCGTGGAGCCCGACTTGGAGATCGACTGGCCGACCACCGCGTCGGCCGCGGAGGTGATGTCCTGGTAGCCGCCGTTGTAGAGGTTGACGTTCCCCGCGGGCTGGGAGCCGTCGGTGTAGCGGACGAGGCCGTAGTCGTTCGTCGGGAAGCTGGTGCCCTCACGGGTGCCGACCGCGGCGCCGCCCGAGGTCGCGGACCAGGAGGCCGACAGGTTGGTGCAGTGGCCGGCGGTCACGAAGTACCGGGCCGTGCCCTTGGAGACGTTGAACGCGGCGGAGCAGCGGGAGCCGCCGCCGTAGATCGCGTCGCCGCCGGCGACCTCCTTGGTGAAGACGCCGGGCACCCGGTTGATGCTCACGCGGTCGCCGAGGGAGGCGGCGACCTTCTTCAGCCGGGCCAGGTCGCGGGCCGACACCGAGGAGTCCGCCTCGACGGCGACCGTGTTGGACGAGGGGTCGATGCCCCAGGAGGTGCCGGTGATCGCGGCCCGCGCCTGGAGGGCGTCCATGGCGGACCGCAGTTCCGCCGTGCTGTGGCGGACGAGCTCGGCGCGGGCGCCGGCCGCGCGGGCCGCCGTGGCGGCCTCGGCGTCGGTCACGGTCACGACCAGCTCCCCGGTGGCGGAGTCCAGGTAGGAGCCGGCGGAACGGTCGCCGAGGCGTTGGGCGAGGGAGGAGTTGAGGCTGTACTGGGCGGCCGTGGCCGTCGCGCCGGGTCCGGGAGCCGGGGCGCCGTCGGGGCCCGGCGCCGCGGTGGAGGTGTGTGCGCCCAGGCCCAGGGCGGTGAGGGCGAGGAGCGCGGGCAGGCAGATGCGCGCACGGAGAGTGCGTCTCATGGGGAGCTTCTCCTTCGTACGAGTCCGTGGGGGGATCGCCGCTGGGTGGACGGCGATGTGGACTGGACCAGTCCGGAGTTGCGGACTCAATGTGGCATGCCCCTGACAGTCACACAAGGGTGCCGCACCGCTCGCGCACCGCGCGTGCCCCGATCGGGCGCCCGGGCCCCGCCCCGGGCCCGGACGCCCCGTCAGCGCGCCCCCGCCGGGCGCGCGCCCCCGGTCAGCTGCCGCTGCCGATCACCGGGTAGTGGTCACTCAGGTTCGTGTACGTGTACGTGGTGCCCCAGCTCCGCACCGACCACGGCGCGCTCTCCTCCTTGACCACGTCGTTCGTCCAGCCCGCCGGCCGGGCGTGACCCGCGCGGTGCAGCACGTGGTCCAGGTCCTCGCGCGGGTCGTCCGGGTAGCGGTCGGCCGCGATCGAGTTCTGCTCGGTGTCGAAGGAGTACCGGTGCCCTGTCCGGGCGTCCTCGGCCGCGAGTCCCGCGTCGGCCAGCAGCGAGGCGTACTCCGCGGAGTGCCGGTCCACGTTGAAGTCGCCCGCCACGACGACCTGTTCGGAGGCGGGGATGCTCTTGGCGTCGAGGAAGGCGTCCATCGCGCGGAACTGGCGGCTGCGCACGGCCGCCGCCTCGCCCGCCTTGCAGCCCGGGTCGGTGGACTGGGCGTGGGTGCCCACGACGTGCACCCGGGAGCCGTTGACGTCCAGCACCGCGTACACGAAGCCCTTGTTGGACCACCAGTCCGCGCCGCAGGCGTCCTTGTAGACGTACTGCTCCTTGCGCACGACGGGCCACTTGCTCAGCACCGTGACGCCCCCGTCCTCCGGAGTCGTCGCCGAGTACGCTCCGCTCGTGGCGTCCCAGCCGCTCTTGCTCCGCCCCATCACCGGCGTCTGGTGCGGGTACTCGGCGGCGGCCCGGCGCTGGAGGGCGTCCGAGGAGGAGTTGTCGAACGCCTCCTGGAGCACGACCACGTCGTTGCCCCGGAAGAAGTCCGTCTGCGGGATCGCCGCGGCCCGGTGGTCCTGGCCCCAGTTGGGGTAGAGGGTCTTGCTGAAAAGAAACGCGTTGTAGCTGAGCACCTTCAGCGAGGGGGTCGCCGCGGCCGGGCCGGCGGCGGAGGCCGGGGGCGCCGCCGCGGCCAGGGCGGTGGCGGCGAGCGCGGCGGAGACGGCCGCGCACAGGGCGCGGCTCAGCGTGGAGGTCGACACGGGAACTCCTGTCGTGGAGTGGGGGGTGGGGGAGGGGGGTGCTCCGGACTGCGTACCGGCGACGCACATCAAACCAGCCGAAGTTACCTTCAGGTAATACTCCGGTGCCGGAATTCTTGCCCCCACCGCAACGATCGCCGTCGCGACGATCGCGCCCCGCGCCGACTGCCCCATGCCGACCGAGCCCGCGCCCCGCGCGCCGACCGCCCCGCGCCGACCGCCTCGCGTCCGCCCCCGGGGCGCACCCGCCGCCCCCGCGCCCCGCATACTGGGAGGTGACCGCACGACCATGCCCCCGGAGCAAGTGACCACGTGACCAGCCGGGCCCCCCGCCCCGTACCGCCGTCGCCCCCGCCCCCTCCGCCCGGCGGGGTGCTGTGGACCCTCACGGGCGACATCCGGTCCCTGCTGATACTCCCGTCCGCGCTCACCCTCCAGGTCGCCCACCCGGCCGTCGGCGCGGGCGTCGACCAGCACTCCGTCTTCCGCACCGACCCCTGGGGCCGCGGCGAGCGCTCCCTGCGCTCCCTGCAGCTCTGGGTCTACGGCGGCGAGCAGGCCGCCGCCGAGGGCCGCCGGCTGCGCGAACTGCACCGGACCATCCAGGGCACCGACACCCGGGGCCGCCGCTACCACGCGCTCACCCCCGCCAACTACGCCTGGGTGCACGCCACCGGCTTCCCCGTCTACCGCCACGCGGCCCGCTACCTGGTGCGCACGCTCACCCCGGCCGAGGAGCGCCTGCTCTACGCGGAGTGGCTCCAGGTCGGCCGGGTCCTCGGCATCCACGACCGGGACATGCCGGGGACCGTCGAGGAGTTCTGGCCGTACTGGCACCGGATGCTCGACGGCGAGGTGGAGGCCACCGTGGTGGTCCGCGAACTCGTGGACGCCGACGCGCCCGTCCCGCCGCCCGACCGGGGCCCCTGGCCGCTGCGGCTGCTCCTGCGCGCCCTGTGGCCGGTGCTGCTGCCCCGGCTGGCCCGGTTCCGGCGCTTCATGACCATCGGGCTGATGCCGCCCGAGGCCCGGGACGCCCTCGGCCTGGAGTGGACGGACGCCCAGGAGCGGCGGCTGCGCCGCTTCTCCCGCGTCGTGCGGACCGTGGTCCCCGCCCTCCCCGAGCGGCTGCGCTATCTCCCCCTGGCCCGGGAGGCCCGCCGCGCCGAACGGCGGCGACGGGCCGCCCGGGCCGCCCGGCCCTGATCCCCCCGAGCCGTCGGGCACAGGACCGGACCGGGCCCGCGCGCCCGGCGGCAGGGACACGGCCCCGGGCGCGCAGCTCCTCGCCCCGGGGCTCAGCCCGAGGCCAGACCGCCCCGCGCGATCACGGACGCGTACCAGCGGGCGCTGTCCTTGAACGTCCGGCGCTGCGAGGCGAAGTCGACGTGCACGATGCCGAACCGCTTGCTGTAGCCGTACGCCCACTCGAAGTTGTCCAGCAGCGACCACAGGAAGTAGCCCCGCACGTCCGCGCCGTCCTCGATGGCCCGGTGCACCGCGGCCAGGTGCGCGTGCAGGTACTCCACCCGCTCCGGGTCCTTCACCTCGCCCGAGGGGTCCGCGTAGTCCTCGTACGCCGCCCCGTTCTCGGTGATCACCAGCGGCACGCCCGGCAGGTCGTCCCGCAGCCGGATCAGCAGCTCGTGCAGGCCGTCCGCGTCCACCGGCCAGTCCATCGCGGTGCGCGGGCCCGGCGCGGGCAGGAAGCGGACGTGCTGCTCGGCGCCCGCCCAGGGCGAGGGCGACTCGGAGGAGCCCGCCGCGACCACCGTGGGGGAGTAGTAGTTGATCCCGAGCGAGTCGATCGGCGCGGACGCCGCCTCCAGGTCGCCGTCGGCCACGAAGGACCAGTCGGTGACGGGGGCCGTGTCGCGGATCAGGTCCTCGGGGAGCCGGCCGCGGAAGACCGGGTCCAGGAAGATCCGGTTGCCGACCGCGTCGATCCGGCGGGCCGCGTCCAGGTCCTCGGGCGCGTCGGTGTGGGCGCGCACCGCGTGCAGGTTCAGCGTCAGCGACACCTCGGCCGAGGGCGCCAGCGCACCCCGCAGCACCCGCGCGGCCAGCCCGTGCGCCAGGTTGAAGTGGTGGGCCGCGCGCAGCGAGGCGAGCGCGCTGGTCCGGCCCGGCGCGTGCACCCCGTTGCCGTAGCCGAGGAAGGCCGCGCACCACGGCTCGTTCAGGGTGGTCCAGGTGGCCACCCGGTCGCCGAGCGCCTCGGCCATGATGCCCGCGTACTCGGCGAACCGGAACGCCGTCTCGCGCTGCGGCCAGCCGCCCGCGTCCTCCAGCTCCTGCGGGAGGTCCCAGTGGTAGAGGGTGGCGACCGGCCGGATGCCGGCCTCCAGCAGCTCGTCCGCGAGCCGCCGGTAGAAGTCCAGGCCCTTGCGCACGGCCGGGCCGCGGCCGGTGGGCTGCACCCGCGGCCAGGAGACCGAGAAGCGGTAGTCGGTGACGCCGAGCCGCCGCATCAGGGCGATGTCCTCGGTCACCCGGTGGTAGTGGTCCGCCGCGATGTCGCCGGTGTCGCCGTTGCGGACCTTGCCGGGGGTGCGGCTGAAGGTGTCCCAGATCGACGGGGTCCGGCCGTCCTCGGCCGCGGCGCCCTCGATCTGGTAGGCGGCGGTGGCGGTGCCCCAGCGGAAGTGCTCCGGGAAGCGGTGGGTCGTCGTCGTGTCGGGACGTGCGTCGAGCGCGGTCATGAGGAGGTAACTCCCGGGAGTGAGGCGGTGGGCGGGGGGAGGCAGGGCCGCGGGGCGGTCCCGGGCCGGAGTGGGCGGGGGCGGCCCGGACGGTGACGGCCCGTGCGGCGGCCCCGGCGTCCGGCCCGGCCCGCGCACCCGGCGGGCGGCGCATCAGCCCTTGACCGCGCCCTGCATGATGCCGCCGACGATCTGGCGGCCCAGCAGGCCGAAGACCAGCAGCACCGGCAGGGTGCCGAGCAGGGTGCCCGCCATGATCACGGACTGGTCGTGGACATAGCCGCCGCCGAGCTGCCGCAGGGCCACCTGCACGGTCGGCTCGGATGAGGTCAGCGCGATGATGGGCCAGAAGAAGTCGTTCCACGCGGCCATGAAGGTGAGCAGACCCAGCACGGCCATGCCCGGCCGGGCGATCGGCACCACGATCGACCAGAAGATCCGGGCCGTGGACGCGCCGTCCACCCGGGCCGCCTCGATCAGCTCGTCCGGCAGCGACTGCACCAGGTACTGGCGCATGAAGAACACACCGAAGGCGGAGACCAGTCCGGGCAGGATGACCGCCTGGAGCTGGTTCACCCAGCCGAGTTCGGCGATCAGCATGAACAGCGGGATGACGCCGAGCTGCGGCGGGATCATCATGGTGCCGATGGTGACCGCGAGCAGCGCGCCCCGGCCCCGGAAGCGCAGCTTGGCGAAGGCGAACCCGGCCAGCGTGCAGCACAGCACCGTGCCCACCGTGATCGAACCGGAGACGATCAGGGAGTTCAGCAGCGCCTTGCCGATGTCCGCCTCCTCCATCACCGCCTCGAAGTTGCGGATCAGGTTCGGGCCGGGGAGCAGCGACGGCGGCACCTGGGCGAGGTCGGCGTTGGAGCGGCTGGCGGCGACGATCGTCCAGTAGAACGGGAACGCGGAGATCAGCACGGCCACGATCAGGATGGCGTAGGCCAGCTTCCCGCCGTGGTTGGTCCGCCCGGCGCGGGAGCCCCGGCCCCGGCGGTCCGGCGGCTGCTTCTCGGGGGCGCGGGGTGCGACCGGCGGATCGGCGAGCGCGGTCATCGGCCGGCCTCCTTGCGGGAACGGCGGCGCGCGAGCAGGGCGTTGACCCCGACGAGCACCACGATGAGCAGGAACATGACCCAGGCGATGGCGGCGGCCCGGCCCAGGTGGAAGAAGCCCCAGCCCTGCTCGTACATATAGAGGCCGAGGGTCTGGTACTGGTGGGAGATGCCGCCGGAGATCGAGCCCTCGAAGAGCAGCGGCTCACCGAAGAGCTGGGTCGCGCCGATCGTGGAGACGATGACCGTGAACACGATGGTCGGCCGCAGACCGGGCAGGGTGACATGGAAGAACTGGCGCCACTTGGAGGCGCCGTCCATCTCGGCCGCCTCGTACAGCTCATTGGGGATCGACTGCATGCCCGCGAGGTAGATCAGCGCGTTGTAGCCGGTCCACCGCCAGATGACGATGGTGGAGACGGCGATCTGCGAGGCGACGGTGCTGTTCTGCCAGTCGACGGGGCCGATGCCGACCAGGCCCATCACATAGTTGATCAGGCCGAAGTCCCGGCCGAAGAGCTGCGCGAAGACCAGGGTGGCGGCGGCCACGGAGGTCGCGTACGGCAGCAGCATCGCGGTGCGCAGGAAGGTGCGCCCGCGGAGCTTGTAGTTGAGCAGGTGCGCGAGACCGAGGGCGATCACGAGCTGGGGCACCGTGGAGAGCACACCGATGGTGAACGTGTTGCGCAGCGCCGTCCAGAAGAACTCGTCGCTCAGCAGCGCGGTGTAGTTGCCGAGACCGCGCCACTCCATGTCCCCGGGGGTCTGGAGCTCGATCCGGTACAGGGACACGAACGCCGTGTAGACCAGGGGGAAGAGGCCGAAGGCGGCGAACAGGGTGAAGAACGGGGCGATATAGGCGTACGGCGAGAACTTCTGCCACGCCCGCCGCGCGGCCTGCGGCCGGGGCGGCGGCGCCGGCTTCGGCGCGGCCGGCTTCGCGGATGCGGTCAGGGTCACGGTGCGGCCCTTCGTCGGGTCGGTACGGGCGGGCGGGACGGCCCCCGGGCGCCCGGCGGGGGCGTGCGGGGAGCGGGCGGCGGGCCGGGACGGGGTGCGCCGCCCCGGAGGGCGGTCGGTCCGGTCCGGGGCCGGAGGGCGGTCGGTCCGGTCCGGGGCCGGGGGGCGGTCGGTCCGGTCCGGGGCCGGGGGGCGGGCGGTGGCTGGACCTCCGGGCCGGTCCGAGGCGGGGTTCTCGGACTGCGGACCGGCCCGGAGGGGTGCGGGGCCCGGCTCGCGGCCGGGCGGCCGGGCATCCATGGCGTCCGGCTCACGGCCGGGCACCCCCGGAGGAGTGCCCGGCCCCGGGTCAGCCGATGGTGTTCTCGACGCCCTTCTTCGCGTTCGCCCACGCCTTCCCCGGCGAGGTGCCCTTGCGCTCGACCTCGCTCAGCGCGTTGGTGATCTGCTGCGCCACGTTCTGGTCGTGGACGCCCAGCACCTGGACCGGGGCCTCCTTGGCCGCGTCACCGAAGATCTTGCCGATCGGCGCGTCGGAGAAGTACGGGTCCTTGGCGTCGGCGACCTTCTCGATCGCGCCCGTGGAGGAGGGGAAGTTGCCCTGCTTCTGGAAGAGCTTGGCCTGCTGCTCGGGGGCGGTCAGCCACTCGATCAGCTTGTACGCCTCCTCCTTGTTCTTCGCCGCCTTCGGCACCGCGAGGTAGGAGCCGCCCCAGTTGCCCGCGCCGCCGGGCAGCTTGGCGATGTCCCACTTGCCCTGGCCCGTCTCACCGGCCTGGCCCTTGATGTAGCCGAGCATCCACGCCGGGCACGGGATCGTCGCGAAGGAACCGGCCGCGAACGCCTGGTTCCACTGCGGCGACCACTGGTCGAGCTTGGCGCTCAGCCCGCCCTCGGCGGCCTCGACCGCCGTGTTCCAGGCCGTCTTCAGCGCGGGGTTGCTCTCCCAGATCAGCTCACCGGAGGCGTTGTAGTACCGCTCCTCCTCCTGGCCGATCATGATCGAGTAGAGGCTGCCCACACTGTCCAGCCAGGCGCTCTTGGCGGGGGCCTTCGCCTTGTACTGCTCGCCCAGCTCCAGGTAGCCGTCCCAGGTCGACCACTTCTGCGCCAGCTCCTCGCGGTCGGTGGGCAGACCGGCCTTCTCGAAGAGGTCGGTGCGGTAGCACATGGCCTCCGGGCCCACGTCCGTGCCCAGCCCCAGGACCTCGCCGTTCTTGCCGGTGGCCGCCGCCCACTTGGCGTCCGCGAACTGGCTCTTCAGCTTGTCCGCGCCGTGCTTCCGCAGGTCCTCGAACTTGTCCGCCTGCTGCTGGGTGACCGAGGCGATCCGGCCCACCTCGATGCCCTGGACGTCGGCGAGACCGCCGCCGCCGGCGAGACGGGTCTGGAGGGACTTCCAGTAGTCGGCCTCGTCCTCCGTGTCGGTCTGCTTGATGGTGACGCCCGGGTTGGCCTTCTCGTACTCGGCGTAGAGCCCGGCCTCCTTGTAGCCGAAGGACCCGAACAGGTCGACGGTGATCGTCACCTTGCCGCCCGCGCTGTCGGAGGCGTCGTCCGACGACCCTCCGCAGGCGGCGAGCAGCGCCCCGGTGAGCGCGACCGCCCCGAGACGGACGGCGGCTCTTCTGGCGGCTCGGGCATTGGGCATGGGAAGCCTCCCTTGGCTCCGGGGTCGAGCGAGAGCGTCCCCTGACCTGAGAGCGCTCTCAAACCTGCGTTCGGAGCGTGCCCGTCCCGCGTGTGTCCCGTCAAGAGTCGAAGACATAACGGGTTGGACTCGGGCCCAAGTCCCTTCTGTGTTCCATGTATTGACACCCATGTTTCGGGAGTTTTACGTTTCCGGCCATCTGAGAGCGCTCTCGGACACTGTTCCTCGGTCTTCCAGCGCACTGAGTCACCCGAGCCATCCCTATCCGTCGTGATGACATGAGGTGCCGCCATGCCAGCCCCCCGCACCGGACCGTCCAGCCCCTGCAGCCGACCGCCCACCCACCGCGCCCGCCCCGCCGCCGTCCTCGTCCTGGCCTCCGCCCTGGCCGTCGTCGGCCTCGGCCCGGGCGCCGCCCCCGCGACCGCGGCCCCCGTCCCCGTCGGCGCCGGCAGCTACTCCGACACCCGCCCCGCCGGGACCTCCGGCCCCACCACCAACACGGGCACCCCGGTCACGCCCAAGGTCACCCCCGCCGCCCAGGGCAAGCCGGTGCCCACCAACGACTGGTGGTCCTCACTGGCCTTCCAGCGCTACGGCGACAACCCGTACTCCACCCCGATGTACGGCCACCCCCTCACCTACCAGGCGGTCTCCGGCGGCCTGGAGGTCGGCTACCCGACCAGCCCGGCGATCGTCGGCGACGGCCGCCAGTACGAGTACGCCCACAAGCGCGACCTCACCATCGGCCTCAGCGGACTCAACTCGCCCGACACCAAGGCCGACGCCTGGTCCGACTGGACCGTCACCCCCTACTGGTCCGACGGCGCCCGCACCCTGCGCACCACCATCGGCCACGGCATGCCCTTCGTGTACGCCCGGGGCACCGGCGGCAACGCCCAGATCACCACGGCCGGCAACCCGTCCGTCTTCGCCGACCAGGGCAACGTCCTCGGCATCACCGTCGGCGGCCACCACTACGCCCTCTTCGCCCCCGGCGGCGCCGACTGGAACGTCTCCGGCTCCACCATCAGCGCCGGGCTCGCGGGCAAGGACTACTTCTCCGTCGCCGTCCTGCCCTCCACGGACGCCCTCGCCACCTACCGGAAGTACGCCTTCAGCTTCGTCACCGGCTCCACCGTGAACTGGAGCTCCACCGGCGGCAACGTCCGGGCCACCTACACCCTCACCACCGAGGCCAAGGAGGGCACCGAGCGCGGCACCCTCCAGGCCCTCTACCGGCACCAGTGGCTCAACACCACCGACGCGCTGACCCCGTACACCTACGTCTCCCCGCGCGGCACGATGAAGGTCCGCGAGTCCGCCACCTTCACCACCACCCAGCAGGCCCGCGCCGTCCTCCCGGCCCTGCCCAAGGCCGGCGGGATCGACGCGGCCCGGCTGCGCGGCTATCTGAACGAGGTCGCCAACTCCTCCGACCCGTTCTCCGGGGCCGTGGACACCTACTGGACCGGCAAGGCGCTCGGCAAGCTCGCCCAGCTGGTGCCGGTCGCCGAGCAGATCGGCGAGAACGGCATCCGGGACAAGCTCCTCGGCCTGATCAAGGGCCGCCTCCAGGACTGGTTCACCGTCGGCGGACCCAACGAGTTCTCCTACGACGGCGCCTGGAAGACCCTCACCGGCTACCCCGCCTCCTACGGCAGCGACACCGAACTCAACGACCACCACTTCCACTACAGCTACTACGTCTACGCCGCCGCGATCGTCGCCCAGTACGACCAGGCGTGGGCCGCCGACTCCGCCTGGGGCGGCATGGTCAAGACCCTGATCCGCGACACCGCCAACCCCAGCCGCACCGACAGCGCCTTCCCCTTCCTGCGCGGCTTCGACGTCTACGCCGGCCACAGCTGGGCCTCCGGCCACCAGGGCTTCGCGGCCGGCAACAACCAGGAGTCCTCCTCCGAGTCGACCAACCTCAGCGCGGCCCTGGTGCTGTGGGGCTCGGCCACCGGTGACGCCTCCCTGCGCGACCTCGGCTCGTACCTCCTCGCCACCGAGTCGGAGTCGATCGCCCAGTACTGGTTCGACGCGGACGAGCAGGTCTTCCCGTCGAGCTTCCGCCACGACACGGTCGGCATGGTCTGGGGCAGCGGCGGCGCGTACGCCACCTGGTGGACCGCCAACCCCGAGGAGATCCACGGCATCAACGTCCTCCCGGTGACCGGCGGTTCGCTCCACCTCGGCGGCGAGAAGACCGCGATCCGGCGGAACATCGCGGAGATGGAACGCGAGAACGGAGGCCCGGCCGTCGAATGGCGCGACATCCTCTGGGAGTTCCAGTCCCTCGCCGACCCGGCCGCCGCCAAGTCCCAGTGGGACGCCCAGCACGCGGGCTACACTCCCGAGGCGGGCGAGTCCAAGGCGCACACCTACCACTGGCTCACCACCCTGGACACCCTCGGCGCGCCCGACGCGACGGTGACCGGCGACATCCCCACCTCGGCCGTCTTCGCCAAGGGCACCACCCGCACCTACGCGGCGCACAACCACGGCTCCACCGCCCGCACGGTCACCTTCTCGGACGGCAAGACCCTCTCGGTGCCCGCCCGCTCGACCGCGACCGGCACCGGAACCGGCAGCCCCGACCCCGATCCGGACCCCGACCCGCCGACCGGCAACACCTTCCAGCTCCGCACCGGCGGCGCGCTCACCACGGCGACCGGCGGCACGGCCGGCAGCGACACCATCGCCTCGGCCGGCGGCGTCAACCGCGACGGCACCCCGCACCAGCCCCTGGTGTACGAGGTCCGCAACGTCAACGGCACCCTGCGCTCCGGCGGCACCACCGCCTTCCGCCTCCAGGTCGACGCGGGCACGGCGGTCGGCCTCGGCCAGCAGGCCCGGGTGAGCTACGACCTGACCGGCGACGGCAGCTTCGACCGCACCGAGACCTACCACTACTTCGCCACCGACCCGGTCACGGGCTGGGAGGAGTACGCGCAGTCCCGGGGCCTCAAGTCGGCCACCGGCAGCCTGGGGAACCTGCGCGGCGGGACGGTCCGGCTGGAGGTGTGGAGCGCGATCGGCAACGCCACGTCGAGGCTCCAGACCGGAACGGCGCAGTCCGTGCTGGTGATCCCTTACAACTGATCCCCGGCGACTGATCGCCCGCGGCTGAGCCCGCACGGTGGTCCCGTACGTCGACCCCCCACAGGAAAGCGGCGGGCACCGGAGTCTCCTCCGGCGCCCGCCGGCCCCGTGCCGCGAGGCGGGGCGGGTCCTGGGGGGTCAGGCGGAGGCGCGGCGCACCAGGGTCGTCGGAGTGATCACCGACGCCGGCGCCTCCGCCCCCGTGTCGTCGAGCTGCCGCATCAGCAGCTTGACCATCAGCCGGCCCATCCCCTCGATGTCCTGCCGGACCGTCGTCAGCGCGGGATCGGTGGTGCGCACCACGGAGGCCATGTCGTCGAAGCCGACCACCGCCACGTCCTCCGGCACCTTCACCCCGCGTTCGCGCAGGGTGCGCAGCGCGCCCGAGGCCATCAGGTCGTTGGAGACGAACACCCCGTCCACGTCGGGCCGGCGCTCCAGCAGCTCGGCCATCGCGCGGGCGCCGCTCTCCTCGGTGAAGTCGCCCTGGCAGAGCAGTTCGGGGTCGGCGTCGAGGAGGACGTCGTGGTAGCCGTCGATCCGGTCCAGGGCGGAGGTCTGGTCGCGCGGGCCCGCGATGTGCGCGATGCTGCGGCGCCCCAGGGAGACCAGGTGCCGCACGGCCTCCCGCGCCCCGCCCCGGTTGTCGCAGTCCACGTACGGCACCGCGGGGTCGGCGCCCGCCGCGGGCCGGCCGCCGAACACCATGGGGATCCGGGTGCGGCCGATGAGGGCGGGCAGCTCGTCGTCGTTGTGGAGGGAGAACGCCAGAGCGCCGTCCACATGCCCGCCGCCGAGGTAGCGCGCTATCCGGTCGTGGTCGCCCGGGCCCTCCACCCACAGCAGCACCAGCTGGGCGTCGTGGGCGGTCAGCTCCCGGCTGATGCCGCGCACCTGCTGCTCGAAGAACGGGTCAGAGAAGACCCGGAACTCGGGCTCCGCGATGATCACCGCGACCGCCCCGTTCCGGCGGGTGACCAGGGTGCGGGCCGCGTGGTTGGGGACGTAGCCGAGCTCCTCGACCGCCCTGCGCACCTTGTCCACCAGCGGGGCGCGCACCCCCGCGCCGCCGTTGACGACCCGGGAGGCCGTGGCCCGGGACACACCGGCACGCGCGGCGACGGCTTCCAGCGTGGGGCGGGACCCCGTGGTCTGCTCGGGCAAGGCGGGCGCTCCTCGTCTGCGGCGCTGCTGGTCTCTGGTGCGGGCCCGGTCCGCGGCGGCGGCCCGGGCCGGCCGGGCGGCCGACGCCGACCAGGATATCCGCAGACGAAGACGCACTGAGAGCGCTCCCAGGTGCGGGGTCCGCCGGGAGGCGGTTCACCGGGCGTGTGGCGGTCCACCGGGGCGCGGTCCGGCCCGCCTACCCGATCCGGGTGACGCGGGCGACCGCCCTCGCCGTCAGCTCCCGTCCGTGCGGCGCGGTCTCCAGGGCCCGGTGCAGCGACAGCCCCTCGATCAGGGCGTCGAGCTGCCGGGCGGTCTCCGGGTCGAAGTGCCGCTCCAGCGCGACCCGGCTGCGCCGCATCCAGGCGCGGGTCAGCTCACGGAAGGCCGGGCGCCGGGCGGCCAGCGTGTACAGCTCGTGCGTGAGCACCAGATCGCGCTGCCGCCCCTCCGACAGCTCGTGGATCAGCCCGGTGACCGCCTCCCGCGCCTCGTCCGGCGTCCGTGCCGCCGACAGCCGCTCCTCGAACAGCGCCACCACCCCGTCCGAGAAGCGCGTGAACGCCTCCCGCAGCAGCTCGTCCATGCCCGTGAAGTGGTACGTCATCGACCCGAGCGGCACCCCGGCCCGCGCCGCCACCTTGCGGTGCGAGACGCCCGCGACGCCCTCGTCCGCGACCACGTCCAGCGCGGCGGCGATGATCCGCTCGCGGCGCTCGGGGTCGGCCTGCCCGGTCGCCATCAGATCCCCGGCAGCGGGCGCACCACACGCGCCGGGTTGCCGACCGCGACCACGTTCGGCGGGATGTCCCGGGTGACGACGGACCCGGCGCCGACCACGCTGTTCTCCCCGATCCGTACACCCGGCAGCACGATCACGCCGCCGCCGAGCCACACATTGTCCTCCAGCACGATCGGCCGCGCGGCCTCCAGCTTGTCCCGCCGGGGCCCGGGCTCCAGGGGGTGCGTGGGGGTCAGGAGCTGGACGTTCGGCCCGATCTGGCAGTCCCGCCCGATGGTGATGGGCGCGACGTCCAGCGCGGTCAGCCCGGCGTTCACGAAGGTGCCCGCGCCGACGGTGAGGTGGCTGCCGTAGTCCACCGTGAGCGGCGCCCGGATGTGCGCCCCCTCGCCGAGCCCGCCGAGCAGTTCGGCCAGGATCGCGCGGGCGGCGTCCGGGTCCCGGGGGTAGGCGTCGGCGTACTCGGCGGCGAGCCGCACCGCGCGGCGGGCGTCGCGCTCCAGCTCGGGGTCGTCGGCGAGGTAGAGATCACCGGCGAGCATGCGCTCGCGCTGGGTGCGGGGGTCACCGGCGAAGTGGTCCGTCATGCGTACGACCGTACACCACAGGTGTACGGTCGTACGCTACTCCCTCGCGGGGCCGGTCTCAGTGCGCGTGGTCCCCGTGTTTCCCGTGCTCCCCGTGGTCATGGACGGAGTTCGTCGCCGCGATCTTCTGCCACGACTTCGGCTCCACCACCCCGCCGCGCCCCCTGCTCTTGCCCTCTCCCTTGCCCCTGGCGATCCGGGCCTCGGCGGCCGCCGGGGCGGCCGGCTTGGACGGCTGGTACAGCCAGGTGTCGAACAGCTCCGCGAGCGGCTTGCCCGAGACCTTCTCGGCGTACCGCACGAAGTCCCCGACCGAGGCGTTGCCGTGCGCGAACTTGGCCGGCCAGCCCTTGAGGATCGCGAAGAAGTCCTCGTCACCGATCTCGTTGCGCAGCGCCTGGAGCGCGAGCGCGCCCCGGTCGTACACGGCGATGTCGAACTGCTTCTCCGGGCCCGGGTCGCCCGGCTTCACCGTCCAGAACGGCGCGTCGGCCGGGTGCTGCGCGTACACCCAGTCCGCCAGCTCCTGCGTGGTGCCCTCGCCCTCCTTCTCGGACCAGAGCCACTGGCTGTAGCGGGCGAAGCCCTCGTTGACCCAGATGTCCTTCCAGCCCTTCACGGACACGCTGTTGCCGTACCACTGGTGGGCCAGCTCGTGCACGACGACCGAGACGTTCGAGCCGTTGGCGAACTGGCGGGGGCTGTAGAACGGGCGGGTCTGGGTCTCCAGGGCGTAGCCGCTGGTCACATTGGGCACATAGCCGCCGAGCGCGTTGTACGGGTACGGCCCGAACAGCCCGGTGAGCCAGTCGGCGACCTCCCCGGTGCGCTCCAGACTGGCGCGCGCCGCGCCCGCGTTGTCCCCGAGGTCCTTGCTGTACGCGTTGAGGACGGGCAGCCCGTTCTCGGTGGTGTCGGTCGTGATGTCGAACCTCCCGACCGCGAGGGTGGCGAGGTAGGTGGCCTGCGGCTTGTCGGAGCGCCAGTTGTAGCGCGTCCAGCCCAGCTTCGAACTCTGCGAGACGAGCACGCCGTTGCTGATGGCCTGGCTGCCGTCCGGGACGGAGACGGACACGTCGTAGGTCGCCTTGTCCAGGGGGTGGTCGTTGCTGGGGAACCACCACACGGCCGAGTCGGGCTCCTGTGCGGCGACCCCGCCGTCGGGGGTGCGGTGCCAGGCCGTCCAGCCGCCGATCTTCAGCTCGGACGGCTTGCCCGCGTACCGGACGACGACGGTCACGGCCTTGCCCTTGGCGAGCGGCGCGGCCGGGGTGACGACCAGTTCCTGGTCGCCCTCCTTGGTGAACGCGGCCTTCCGCCCGTCGACCCGGACCTCCTGGACGTCCAGCCCGAAGTCGAGGTTGAACCGGCTGAGCGCCTGGGTGGTCGTGGCGAGGATCGTCGCCGTGCCCTCCAGGAGGTCGGTCTCCGGCTGGTACTTCAGCCGCAGGTCGTAGTGGGACACGTCGTATCCGCCGTTCCCGGCGGCCGGATAGTACGCGTCCCCGATCCCCGGCGCCCCGACCGCCGGTCCCGCGGCCGACGCCGGGATCGCCAGCAGAAGGGTGGCCGCGAGCGCGCTCGGAACGATGAGTCTGCGGTGCACGGGTGCTCCAAGTCGTAGGTGTCGTAGGTCTGTACGAACACCTGGACCCTAGGCGCGCCACCCCGCCCCGGTCAGGACCAAACCACGCCTTTTCACATGACTGCCATCCCCATGCCACGCCCCCGCAGCGCGGCCGCGCGGCCCGCCCGCCTACTCGGGGGTGATCTCGTACCGGAGTTCGTACAGGTGGCCCGCCTTCACCATGACCATGGCCTCGACGGGGCGCTCGGACTCGTCGGGCATGCGGGCGTTCACGTCCTCGCGGACCCGGGCGCCGATATGGCCCAGCTCCGCGAGGAGGGCGACGGCACCACCGCGGATCCTGCCGGTCCGGGCGAACGCGGTGCCGCGCGCGATCGCGGCCGGGTAGTACGTGTCCGTCAGCTCGCAGGGTTCACCGTCGAGTTCGATGACCCCGCCGCCGTGCGACGACCTGCTCCCCGGTGATGGCCTGACCGGTCCACGGTATGCCCACGCCCCCGGGGCCCGCGCCCCCCGAAATCCCCGCGCCACCGCCCGTACCCCCGTGGCATCCTCGGGCGGTGCTTTTGAGTGATCAGGTGAACAGCGTCGCGCTGCGGCCCGTGGGGTATCAGTTTCCGGTCGCGCGGGGGGACGCGTACGACGACAACTGGCTGGTGGTCGAAGGGGCGGTGGCCACCGGGGACGGGCGGCGGTGGGGGTTCCGGGACGCGTGTCTGCTGACGGACGAGGCCCGGCGGATCGGCGGGTGGCTGCGGGCCGTGGCGGACGGGGCGGTCGAGCCGGCCGGGGGTGGTGGGGGCGGGCTGCCCGGGCCCGAGGTGGCGTTCACGGAGCCGGTGCTCGGGTTCGGGCTGGGCGGGTGGCGGGGTGGGCTCGCCGTGGTGCGGGTGTATCTGTCGCTGGAGGCGGCGCCCCGCGGCAGCGGCACCCACGCGGTGCCCGTGGCCGTCGACCCGCGCGGGCTCGTGCGGGCGGCGGACGAGTGGGAACGGGAGCTGGCCGCCTTCCCCGCCCGCTGACCCGGACCCGGACCGACCCCGTCCGCTCACACGCCCCCTGTCGCACAGGAGTTGACCGCAGTACGGTCCCCGCCATGCCGATACGTGTGCGGAGAACCCGCGTGACGTACAGAAGCCTCGCCGTGGCCGCCGCCGCCACCCTCGCCGCGCTCTGCCTCGTGCCGGGCGGAGCCGCCCAGGCGGCCCCGGCGGCGGGGGAGGGGGCCCAACGGCCCCGGGAGAGCAGGGCCGTTCACTCCTACGAGGACGCGATCCGCGAGTCCGTGTGGGTGGACACCGGGCTCGACGAGGACGCGGACGGGCGGCGCGACCGCGTCGCCGTCGACATCGTCCGGCCGCGCGAACCCGCGCGGCAGGGGCGGCGGATCCCCGTCGTGATGGACGCCAGCCCCTACTACGCCTGCTGCGGCCGCGGCAACGAGAGCCAGCGCAAGACCTACGACGCCCAGGGCCGGCCCGTCGGCTTCCCGCTGTACTACGACAACTACTTCGTGCCGCGCGGCTACGCCTACCTCGCCGTCGACCTCGCCGGGACCAGCCGGTCCGACGGCTGCGTGGACGTCGGCGGACGCTCCGACGTGCGGTCCGCCAAGGCCGTCGTCGACTGGCTCAACGGCCGCGCCCGCGCCTACACCACCCGCACCGGCGCCGAACCCGCCCGCGCGAGCTGGAGCAACGGCGCCACCGGCATGATCGGCAAGAGCTACGACGGGACCGTGGCCAACGGCGTCGCCGCCACCGGCGTGCGCGGACTGCGCACCATCGTGCCCATCGGCGCGATCTCCTCCTGGCACGACTACTACTTCTCCCAGGGCGCCCCGCTCTACGGTTCCGGCCCCGAATGGCTCGCCGGATACGTCGAGAGCCCCGAGGCCCGCACCCGCTGCGGCGCCGTCAAGCAGAAGCTCGTCGACGGCGCGCCCCGCTCCGGCGACCGCACCCCCCTGTGGGACGAACGCGACTATATGCCCGACGCACATAGGGTCCGCGCCAGTGTGCTCGCCATACACGGCATGCAGGACCTCAATGTGCGCGCCGGACATGTCGGCCGCTGGTGGGACGCGCTCGCCGCGCACGGCGTCGAACGGCGGATCTGGCTTTCCCAGACCGGCCATGTCGACCCCTTCGACTTCCGCCGCGCCGAGTGGGTGCGCACCCTGCACCGCTGGTTCGACCACTACCTCCTCGGCTACGACAACGGCGTCGACCGCGAACCCATGTCCCAGGTGGAGCGCGCTCCCGGGCAGTGGACCGCCGACCGCCACTGGCCGCCCCGGACCACCGCCCCCACCGTGCTGCGCCCCGGCAGAGGGCCGAGCCCCGGCGTCGGCACCCTGTCCCTGACGCCCGCCCGCCCCGGCGCCGCCGAGAGCTTCACCGACGACCCCGCGCTCGACGAGACCGACTGGGCCGCCTCCGCCGACACCCCGACCGCCGCCAAGACCGTCTTCACGACCCGGCCCCTCTCCCGGGACCTGCGCCTCGCCGGGTCCGGCAAGGTCACCGTACGGGCCACCCCGTCCACCACCAGCGCCCATCTGACCGCCGTCCTGGTGGACCTCGGCCCGGCCGAGATCCGCGACTACGCGGCCCCCGGGGAAGGCATCACCACCCTGGAACGGCGCGCCTGCTGGGGCCCGAGCACCACCGGGGACAGTTCCTGCTACAAGGAAACCGCCGCCGACACCACCCGGGTCGGCGCGACCGTCTTCGCCCGCGGCTGGGCCGACCTCAACACCCACGCGGGAGCCGCCACGGCCCGGGACCTCGTACCCGGCCGCCCGTACACCCTCACCCTCGACCTGCACGCCACCGACCACGTCGTCCCCAAGGGCCACCGGCTCGCGCTGATCGTCGCCGGCACCGACCGGAACCTGATCGAACCGCCCGCCGCCCCCGGCCGGGTCGGCCTCGACCTGGCCCGCACCCGCGCGACACTCCCGGTCGTCGGAGGTGCGCCCGCCTTCGCCCGCGCCGTCGCAGGATCGGCGCACGCCCCGCGCGCCACCCCGCCGGGCACCGGCACCGGCCCCCGCGACGGATCCGCAACCGCCACCGTCCAGGGCCCGCGCGCCGCCAACCCCGTCCCCGGAGGCGACCGATGAGAACGTCCCTGCGCACCCTCGCCCTCACCGCCGCTGCCGCCGCACTCGCCGTCCCCCTCGTCAACGCCCCCGCCCAGGCCGCCGCCGACCCCGCGCCCCGCACCGGCTTCGAACGCAGCGCCGGCGCCCGGTGGACCGGGCAGGACGAGGAACAGGACCTCCTCGCCGCCGTCGACCGCACCCCGCGCGCCTCCGTCGAACGGATCGGCGCCACCGCCGAGGGGCGCCCCCTCCAACTCGTCCGCCTCGGCGCCCGCCACGCCGCCCACACCGTGCTGCTGGTCTGCTCCCAGCACGGTGACGAACCGTCGGGCCGCGAAGCGTGCCTCACCACCGTCCGCGACCTCGCCTTCGCCCCCGACGCGGCCGAACGCGCCTTCCTCGCCCGCACCCGGCTGCTCGTCGTGCCGACCGCCAACCCCGACGGCCGCGCCGCCGACACCCGGGGCAACGCCGACGGCACCGACGTCAACCGCGACCACATCGCCCTGCGCACCGCCGAGGCCCGCGCCCTGGCCGCCGTCGTCCGCGACGACCGGCCCGACCTCGTCTACGACCTCCACGAGTACGGCGCCACCCCGCCCTACTACGACAAGGACCTCTTCGACCTCTGGCCCCGCAACCTCAACACCCACCCCCTCGTGCACCGCGAGTCCCGACGCCTCAGCGAGGACCACGTCCGCCCCGCCGCCGCCCGCGCCGGACACACCACCGGCACCTACGGCATCTGGACCGACCCGGACACCGGCGAACCGATCCGGCAGACCGCCGGCGACGGACAGGAACGCATCCTGCGCAACGCGACCGGCGTCAAGAACGCCCTCGGCCTGCTCATCGAGAGCCGCGTCGACGCTCTCACCGAGCAGGAGAAGGACGACCCGGCCGTCAACCACCGCCGCCGGCACGACAGCCAGCTCGCCGCCCTCGGCGGCCTGTTCGCGTTCAGTACCGAGCGGCGCGCCGCGATCGAGGCGGCCACCACGACCGCCCGCCTCACCGGCCTCGCCGACCACGGCCCGGTCTACCTCGGCGGCGCCGACAACGACCCGGCGACCGAGGAGGAGACGATCGCCGCCCCGCCCTGCGCCTACCGGCTGGACGCCGCCCAGTACGCGGCGGTCCGCGACGAACTGGCCCTGCACGGAGTGCTCTCCGTGCCCGTTCGGGACGGCGCCCTCGTGCCGCTGCGCCAGCCCCTGCGCGGACTGGTCCCGCTGCTCCTGGACGGACGCGCGGCCCATCACCTCACAGCGGCCCGGCCTGTCGCCGCCTGTTGACCGGGTTGACGTGCATCTCGTGTGGTAGGGGGTAGCGGAGGGCCAGAACCGGTTCCCCGAGAACCCTGTTGAAAGGTGCCGCTTGTGTCGGATGACGAAGGAAGGGCAGGCCGCGGAGAGCTGTCGGTGACGGCGGATCTCCCCGAGCCTCCCCACGAGACGGCGCCGCAGAGAACGGACCGCGTGGTCTTCGGCGTCGCCGCCGTGCTCACCATCGCCTTCATCGTGTGGGGTGCGACGGCGACGGACGCGCTGGAGGACGTGTCCGGCAGCCTGCTCAGCGGGCTGATCCACAACGGCGGCTGGGCCTTCGTGCTGGCGGCATCGGGCTTCGTCGTCTTCGCGCTCTGGCTCGCCATCAGCCGCTACGGCAAGATCAAGCTGGGCCAGGAGAACGAGGAACCCGAGTTCCGGACCATCTCCTGGATCGCGATGATGTTCAGCGCGGGCATGGGCATCGGCCTGATGTTCTTCGGCGTCAGCGAGCCCCTGTCGCACTTCACCAACCCGCCCCCGGGCACCGATCCGCAGGACGCGGCCGAGGCCATGGAGACGGCCATGGCCACCACCCTGTTCCACTGGACGCTCCACCCGTGGGCGATCTACGCGGTCGTCGGCCTCGCCATCGCCTACGCCTCCTACCGGCGTCGCCGGCGCCAGACCATCAGCGCCGTCTTCGAGCCGCTGATCGGCGAGAAGAACGTCAACGGCGTCTTCGGCAAGGTCATCGACATCCTGGCGATCCTGGCCACGCTCTTCGGCTCCGCCGCCTCGCTGGGCCTCGGCGCCCTCCAGATCGGCAGCGGCATGACCGAGCTGGACTGGATGGACAAGGTCAGCACCGCGCTGCTGGTCGGCATCATCGCCGTGCTGACGGCCGCGTTCGTGGCCTCGGCGGTCTCCGGCGTCGAGAAGGGCATCCAGTGGCTGTCCAACACCAATATGGTGTTGGCGGTCGTCCTCGCGCTGTTCGTGTTCATCGCCGGCCCCACCATCATCGTCCTGGACCTGCTGCCCACCTCCATCGCCGCCTACCTCGGCGACCTGCCCGAACTCGCGGGCCGCACCGAGGCCAGCAGCGGCGAGGGCGTGGCCGACTGGCTCGGCAGCTGGACGGTCTTCTACTGGGCCTGGTGGATCTCCTGGACGCCCTTCGTCGGCATGTTCATCGCCCGCATCAGCCGGGGCCGCACCATCCGCCAGTTCGTCGGCGGCGTGATCCTGGTCCCGAGCACGGTCAGCCTGATCTGGTTCGCCGTCTTCGGCGGGGCCGCGATGACCCTCCAGGACGAGGGCCTGCTGCCGGCCGAGTCGACGCCGGAGGGGCAGCTCTTCGGCGTCCTCCAGGAGTACCCGATCGCCACCGTGATGAGCATTCTGGTGATGATCCTCGTCGGCATCTTCTTCGTCTCCGGCGCGGACGCCGCCTCGATCGTCATGGGCACCCTGTCCCAGCGCGGCACCTTCGAACCGTCGAAGCTGGTGGTCGTGTTCTGGGGTGTGGTGACCGGCGCGGTCGCCGCGATCATGCTCCTGATCGGCGGGGGCGAGGGCGACGCCCTCACCGGCCTCCAGAACCTCACCATCCTGGTGGCCGCGCCCTTTGTGCTGGTCATGATCGGCATGTGCGTGGCGCTCATGCGCGACCTGCGCCACGACCCGCTGATCGTGCGCGGCGAACTGGGCACCGAGGCCGTCGAGTCGGCGGTGATCGCCGGACACGAGCACTACGACGGCGACTTCGAGCTCCAGATCGGCCCCGGCACGGGCGAGGAGGGGACACCGACCGCGGCGCCGGAGGAGCCCGGCCCGACGGACAAGCCGCCGGTCGGCTCGCGCTGAACCGTCCCTGCACGGCCCCGCTCCCCGCGTGGGGAGCGGCCCGGCCCCGGGAGCCCGTCACGGGCCCCGGGGCCGGGCCGCGTCCGGGGCGGCTCCCCGGTCCCGGCTCAGCCCAACGCGTCGACCAGGTCCGCCGCCGCCTTCGCGCACCCCCAGGCCACGGTCACGCCCGCGCCGCCGTGCCCGTAGTTGTGCACCACCGGCACGCCCCCGCCCGGCAGGCGCTCCGCCGCCAGCCGCACACCGCCCGCCCGGTACGGCCGCAGCCCCACCCGGTACCCCAGGACCCGCGCCCCGGCGACGGCCGGATGGACGCGGGCGCAGCGCGCCACGATCGCGGCGGCCTCGGCCGGATCGGCGACCAGGGACTCCGCCCCGGCCTGTGCCGTACCGCCCAGGATGAGGCGGCCCGGCTGCGGGAAGAGGTACGTGGTCTCGTCGCGGGCGGCGTCGGCGGCCGTGAACCACTCCGTGACGCCCGGGTTCTCGACCAGCACCAGCACACCCCGGACGGGCAACATCCCCGGGTCCGGCACCAGCTCCCGGGCGCCCAGGCCGGTGCAGTTCACGACCACGGCCGCGCCGGTGTCCGCCGCCGCGCCGCTCAGCGAGTCCGCCGCGCGCCGCTCGACGGTCCCGCCCGCGGCGGCCAGCCGCCGCTCCAGCGCCCGCAGATGGACGGGCATGTCGACGAGAGGGAGCCGGGCCCGCAGCCCCGAGGGCACCCCGGCGGGCAGCTCCTGCGGCGTGGCCTCCCGCAGCTCCGCGACCCGCGCCGCCCACGGCCCCAGCCCGGCGAGGGACACCTCGGCGTGCACCCCGGGCACCATGCGCACGCCCTCGTCCACCCCGGCCGCCGCCATCCGCTCGTAGACCCTCAGCGAGGCGAGGGCCCACTCCCCGACCAGCTCCTCCGGATCGATCCGGTACGGCCACCAGAGCGCGCCCGCGACGGCGGACACGGTCTCCACGGCGGGCTCCCGGGCCCAGACCCGTACGCGGTGGCCGCGTTCCGCGAGTTCGACGGCGGTGGCGAGCCCGATGACGCCGCCGCCCAGCACCAGCACCTCGTCCTTCATGCGGGGACGGTAGCCCACGGCCCCTGGCCGGCCCCCGGCCACGCCCGCCGGGCGACCCGGCCCCGCGCCCCCGGCCATGCCCGGGACTGGCCCCGGGGCAACCGCCCGGTCCCACCTGCCGGGCCGGCCCCGGCCCCGGCACGCCGGGTGGTCCTGGCTCCGGCTTCACCTGCCGGGCTGGTCTGCGACCTACCCCGCGTCCCCGGCCGCGCCGGGCCCGCGGGCCGCATCCCTGGCTCCCGCCCCCGGGAGCCGGGCGGGCTCCCGGCTCCCGGTCGCGCCCGCGACCGCAGGAGCCCCCGCGGCCGCCAGGCCGGGGTCGCCCCAGGCCCACGCCCCCGCCCCGGCGGGCCGGTGCGGTCCCGGCCCACAGGTCCCCCGGCCGCCGCACTCGCGCCACTGGGAACCCGGGGCACCGGCCCGGCCGGGCCGCACTCGCCCGGGGCGCCCCTGGCCTCCCGCCGACCCGGGCCCGGGCCCGAGCCCGAGCCCCAGCCCGGGCCCGACCCGGGCCCGGGCCGCGGACCGCCCCGCGCCCGGCGTCCACCCCCGCGTACTAGAGTGCGGGCCTGATGACTGCCACCCTCGTCGCCAAGAACCTCGCCGCCGGGCACGGCGACCGCTCCCTCTTCGCCGGGCTCGATCTCGTCGTCGCCCCCGGCGACGTGATCGGGCTCGTCGGCGTCAACGGCGCCGGCAAGTCGACCCTGCTGCGGCTGCTCGCCGGGATCGACCGGGCCGAGGAGGGCGAGCTGCGGCTCTCGCCGCCCACCGCCGCCGTCGGCCATCTCCCGCAGGAGCCCGAACGGCGCGAGGGCGAGACCGTGCGGGCCTTCCTCGCCCGGCGCACCGGTGTCGCCGCCGCCCAGGAGGCCATGGACGCCGCGGCCCAGGGCCTCGCCGAGGGCACCCCCGGCGCCGACGACGCCTACGCGGTGAGCCTGGAGCGCTGGCTCGCCCTCGGCGGCGCGGACCTGGACGAGCGGGCCGAGGAGGTGGCCGGCTCCCTCGGTCTCACCATCGGCCTGGACCAGCCCATGACCGCCCTCTCCGGCGGCCAGGCCGCCCGCGCCGGCCTCGCCTCGCTCCTCCTCTCGCGCTACGACGTCTTCCTGCTCGACGAGCCGACCAACGACCTCGACCTGGACGGCCTGGAACGTCTGGAGACCTTCGTCCGCGGCCTGCGCGCCGGCACCGTCGTCGTCAGCCACGACCGCGAGTTCCTCACCCGGACCGTCACCAAGGTCCTCGAACTCGACCTCGCCCAGCAGCAGATCACCCTCTACGGCGGCGGCTACGCGGCCTATCTGGAGGAGCGCGAGACCGCCCGCCGCCACGCCCGCGAGGAGTACGAGGAGTACGCGGACAAGAAGGCCGCCCTCGAAGGGCGCGCCCAGATGCAGCGCTCCTGGATGGACAAGGGCGTCCGCAACGCCCGCCGCAAGGCCACCGACAGCGACAAGCTCGGCCGCAAGTTCCGCAGCGAGGCGAGCGAGAAGCAGGCCGCCAAGGCCCGGCAGACCCAGCGCATGATCGAACGCCTGGACACCGTCGAGGAGCCGCGCAAGGAGTGGGAGCTGCGCATGGAGATCGCGGCCGCGCCCCGCTCCGGCGCCGTCGTCTCCACTCTGCGCGACGTCGAGGTGGCCCGCGGCGACTTCCGGCTCGGCCCGGTGTCCCTCCAGATCGACTGGGCGGACCGGGTCGCCGTGACCGGCGCCAACGGGGCCGGCAAGTCCACCCTGCTGGCCGCCCTGCTCGGCCGGATCACGCCCGACGCGGGCCACGCGGCGCTCGGTTCCGGCGTCGTCGTCGGCGAGGTCGACCAGGCGCGGAAGCTGTTCTTCGGCACCGAGTCCCTCCTCGACGCCTTCTGCGCCGCCGTACCCGACACCGAACCGGCCGAAGTCCGCACCCTGCTCGCCAAGTTCGGGCTCAAGGCGGCCCATGTGCTGCGCCCCGCGACCACCCTCTCCCCGGGCGAGCGCACCCGCGCGGCCCTCGCCCTCCTCCAGGGCCGGGGCGTCAACCTGCTGGTCCTGGACGAGCCCACCAACCACCTCGACCTGCCCGCCATCGAGCAGCTGGAGGCCGCGCTCGCCTCCTACACCGGCACGCTGCTGCTCGTCACCCACGACCGCCGGATGCTGGACGCCGTGCACACCACGCGCCGCCTCTCCGTCGCGGACGGCAAGGTCACCGAGGAGCGCTGAGCCGGGCCCGCCGGGCCGGGGACGAGGACGAGCAGCCGCTCCACCACCGGTGTGCGCGCGTCCGCCACCGGACGGCGCGACTCCGCGCCCCCGGTGGGGTGCCGCATCTCACACCGGGGAACCGCCGCCGCCGTGCGGTGCGTTGTGGACGCGGGGGCGGTCGACCGCCACCGTGGAAGGGACACGAGAGGCGGGAGGGGCCGCCGGGTGCCGGGGGCTCCGCCCACGGCCGCCGTCACGGGCGGCGCGCCGGGGGAGCGGGAAACGGGGGAGCGGACGTGTTGCTGGAGACCGCGTTCCAGACCGAGGACATGGCACGAGGGGACCGATTCGACGCGTGGCGCGAGTGCATGGGGCGGACCCTCGCCCCGCTGGACACGCTCAGCGTCCATGCCGAGGACTTCAACGCCCACCAGCAGATGATGTGGCTGGACGCGGTGTCCGTATGGCCGCTGTCCGCCAACTCCTGCAGTTACCGGCGCACTTCGCGGCACATCCGCCGCTCGGACCCGGAGCGCTACCATCTGACGCTGGTGCTGCCCGGCAGCGGTTCCCTGCGGGTCGACCACGCCGAGGAACGCAGCACCCACGGGGCCCACGACCTCTACTTCCTCGACACCTCGCGCCCCTTCTACGTCGACTCCGGTGACGAACGCGCTCCGGTCGTCGGGGTCGGGGTGGAGATCCCCAAGGTGCTGCTGCCGAGCCCCCGGAGATCGGGTGTGGACCGGCTCGTCGGACGCCGGCTGTCCGGCACCCGGGGCTTCGGCGCGATGGTCACCCAGTTCCTGGTGCGGCTCACCGAGGACGACGGCTCGTACCGGCAGGAGGACGCCTCCCGCCTCGGCACCGTGCTCGTCGATCTCGTCGCGGGGATGGTCGCCCAGGAGACGGACGCGGAGGCCGGACTCCCGGAACGCACCAGAACCCGGAACCAGGTCCGCCGGATCCGGGCCCATATCCAGCGCCATCTGCACGACCCCGCGCTGACCCCCGGCACGGTCGCCGCCGCCCACCATCTCTCCACCCGCCAGCTGCACCGCCTCTTCGAGGGCGAGCAGGAGACGGTGGCGGGCCTGATCCGCCGCCAGCGGCTGGAACGCGCCCGCCGCGACCTCGCCGACCCGGCCCTGCTGGGCACCCCGGTCCACGCCGTCGCCGCCCGCTGGGGCTTCACCGCCGCGGCCCACTTCAGCCGCGCCTTCCACGCCGCGTACGGCACGACCCCGAGCGACTTCCGGCGGTCGTCCCTGCGGGCGTCCGCGCCCCGGCGGGCCGGTGCCGAGCGCGGCGCGGCGAGTCAACGGCCCGTCGCCGCCGGTCAAGGACGCGGCTCCGTGGTTCCGGCGGGCTGACGACCGTCGTCCCGACGAGCGGGCGCCGGCCCCCACGCGCTGCGCGTGGGCCCGCGCATCGCGCCGGTCAAGGTCGCGGTCCTGCCGC
>NZ_JBEXXN010000050.1:0-54386 GCF_040630445.1 Streptomyces sp. NPDC005805 | reverse complement strand
GCCGTACGCCCGGTCCGCCGGTGCGGACCCGCGGCGCCCGCCGCTCAGCCCCGGACGGTCACCCCCACCCAGGCGCCCACCACCAGCAGGCAGCCGAACAGCTCCACCAGCACGCTCGTGCCCGCCGACCGCATCACCGCCCGGGTGGACGCCTTCGCCGGGGCGTGCCCGCCGAGCCGCCGGCGCTCGCACAGATAGATCCCGCCGATGAACCCGGGCACCGCGCCCACCACCGGCAGCAGCACGAAGCCGAGCAGCGCCCCCGTCCCCGCGTAAACCGCCATCCGGCGGGTGATGCCCAGACCGCGCAGTCTGCGGGGCGGCAGCAGCCACACCACCACCTGGACGACCAGCAGCACGGCGGTGGCGCCCACCAGCAGCCCCCACGCGGCGCCGGACAGCTCCTGCACCGCCCACCACAGGACGGCGGCCCACACCAGCAGGGTTCCGGGCACCCCCGGAACCAGGACGCCCAGCAGACCCAGCAGCATCACCCCGCCCACCAGCAACTGCTGCCATACGCCCATCTGCCCAGAGTGCAGGATGGGCCGCCTCCCCGCAGATCGCGCGGCGTGGGCACCGTCCGCGCAGGTCAGCCGGGCCGCCGGGGCCGCCCGGGGCCGCGCGCCCCGGGCGGCAGGGGGTCGGTCAGCCCGGCCGGCGCAGATCGCGGGCGACCCAGCCCCGGGCGTACGCGTGCCAGCCGAGCTGGAGCCGGGTGGTGACCCCGGTCAGCTCCATCAGCCCCTTCACCCGGCGCTGCACCGTCCGCAACCCCAGATCGAGCTGCTTGGCCACACTCGCGTCCGTCATCCCCGCCAGCAGCAGCGACAGCACCTGGAGGTCCACCGCGTCCGGCCCGGTGGCCGTCTCCTCGACGACGGTGTCCCCGGACCGGACCAGGCGCAGCGGCAGCGCGTCCCGCCACACCGACTCGAACAGGCCCATCAGCGACTCCAGCAGCCCGCTCGCGTGCACCACCAGGGCCGCGGGCTCGGCGCCCCGGCCGGTCAGCGGCACCATCGCCAGCGCCCGGTCCGCGATCACCAGCTTCGTCGGCACCCGGTCCACCACCCGGACCCGCTCGTCCCGGCCCAGCGCCGCCGACAGCTCCGTGATCCCGTCCGGGATCGTCAGCACCTCCCGCTCCACGACGACCCGGTAGCGCACCCCGCGGACGGCCGCCTTCTCCTCCGCCTCGTTGTCCGTCCCGCTCACCGCCACCGGCTTCCCGGTGACCAGCGCGCAGACCTCCTCCACCGCGCCGAGCTGCAACTGCACGAAACGGTGCGTGACCGCGCTCGCGCCCGTCACCACCTCCACCAGATCGTGCACCGACGGCTCCGCCGATTCCGCGCGGTACTCCTCCGCCAGCAGCGCCGCCGCCAGCTCCGCCTGCTCCAGCTCGTGGCGCTGCTGTGTCAGCAGCGCCCCCAGCGCCACCCCCGGCGGGGCCGCGACCCAGCGTCCCGTCCGCGCCGAGGACTGCGCCGCGAGACCCTGCTGTTCCAGCCGGCGCAGCGCCCGCTCGGTCTCCGGCTCGGTCAGCGACAGGCGGTGCGCGAGATCGCCGATCTCCGCCGCCCCCATCGCGACCAGTACGCGGTACGCGGTCTCCTGCCGTTCGTCGAGTCCTATCGCTCCCAGCACCCTCCGGACCTCCCCTGACGTGCGGTTCATCCCCTGAGACGGGACCGCCGTGGCGGAAAACGGCCACGGCGTAAACCCGCCGCCGGACATCATCGCCGCATCAGCCGTTCCTCTGCCAATGTGGCGCCACCGCAGCACCAACGGCCTCCGGCAGCAGGGCCCTTGTGCCCGTTCGATGCCGGTTTCGGATTTGGAGAGCGATGCGCCCGATATCGCGTACGGCCCTGGGAGCGGCCACCGCCGCCGTCCTCGCCGTCACCGCACTCGCGCCGCAGGCGTCGGCCGGGCCACGGTCCGGCGACGACCGGCCGCCGCTGACCGGCAGCGAGACGGCGGCGGACCGGCGGCAGGAGTCCGCCACGGTCACCCTCGTCACCGGCGACCGCTTCCTGGTGACCCGCGACGCCGCCGGCCGCCCCGCGGCCGCCGCCCTGCCCCGCCCCGACGGCACCGTGCCCGTCGTCCAGACGCGCACCGCCGGCGAGGACCTCTACGTCTACCCCGAGGGCGCCACCGCCGCCCTCGCCGCCGGACGCGTCGACCAGGAGCTGTTCAACGTCACGGGCCTGATCCGCCAGGGCTACGACGACGCCGGCACCGACTCCGTGCCGCTGATCGCCACCTACCGCACCGACCTCGCCCGCACCCTGCCCGCCACCCCGCGCGCGGCCACCCGCGGCCCGGTCCTGAAAGCCGTCGACGGCCTCGCCCTGAAGGCCGACAAGAAGAAGGCCGCCGACTTCTGGGCCGATGTCACCGCACCCCGCTCCCGCGCGGCCGCCGGCCTGGAGAAGCTGTGGCTCGACCGCAAGGTCGAGGCCACCCTCGACCGCGCCGCCGAGCAGACCCGCGCCGACCTCGCCCGGGCCGCCGGATACGACGGCAGGGGCGCCAAGGTCGCCGTCCTCGACACCGGCGTCGACGCCGGACACCCCGACCTCGCGGGCCGGATCACCGCCAACGAGAACTTCACCGACTCCGAGGGCACCGAAGACCGCCAGGGCCACGGCACCCATGTCCTCTCCACCGTCGGCGGCACCGGGGCCGCGAGCGGCGGGAAGATGCAGGGCGTCGCCCCCGGCGCCGAGCTGATCAGCGGCAAGGTCCTCAACGACTCCGGCTCCGGCGCCGCGTCCTGGATCATCGCCGGCATGGAGTGGGCCGTCGGACAGAAGGCCGACGTCGTCTCCATGAGCCTCGGCAGCCCCGTGCCCACGGACTGCGCCGACCCCATGAGCGCCGCCGCCGAGACCCTCGCCCGCGAGCACACCGGCACCCTCTTCGTCGTCGCCGCCGGAAACACCGGCCCCGCCGCGGGCACCGTCTCCTCACCCGGCTGCGCCCCCGGCGTCCTCACCGTCGGCGCCGTCGACCGCGACGACAGCACCGCGCGGTTCTCCAGCCGCGGCCCCACGATCGTGAACCACACCCTCAAGCCCGAGATCGCCGCCCCCGGCGTCGCGATCTCCGCCGCCTCCGCGGGCGGGCGCGGAGCCCACGCCTACCGGGCCATGTCCGGCACCTCCATGGCCACCCCGCAGGTCGCCGGCGCCGCCGCCGTCGTCAAGCAGCGCCACCCCGACTGGAACGCCCGCCAGATCAAGACCGCCCTGGTCTCCGCCGCGGAGACCGCGATCCCCGGCGACGCCCGCGAGACCGGCGGCGGACGGCTCGACGTCAAGGCCGCGATCGACACCGAGGTCACCGGCGCGCCCGCCCTCCAGGGCGGCACCTTCGCCTGGCCCCAGCACAGCAGCGACCGCACCACCGTCCCCGTCCCGTACACCAACCACGGCACGGAGCCCGTCACCCTGGGCCTCGCCGTCCACGGCCTGACCGGCAACGACGGCTCCGCCGTCCGCGCCGGGACCGCCCGCCTCGGCGCCGACCGCGTCACCGCCCCGGCCGGCGCCACCGTCACCGTGCCGCTCACCCTCGACCCGGCCGCCCGGCTCGACCACGCCCAGTACGGCGATGTCACCGGCCGGGTGGTCGCCACCGCGAGCGGCGGGGTGAGCGTCTCCACCCCGTTCGCCCTGTACGTCGAACCGGAGACCGTCACCCTGCGCGTCAAACTCCTCGACCGCGCCGGGAAGCCCGCCGACGGACCCTCCTCCCTCGACGTCATCGGCACCGACGACGCCACCGGCGAACGCCGCTTCAACGAGGGCGCCGCCGGCCAGGTCTACCGGGTCCGCCCCGGCGCGTACTTCCTCTCCTCCTTCGTCGTCTCGCCCGACGGCAGCCTGGCCTACCTCGGCCGCCCGCAGACCAAGGTCACCACGGACACCACCGTCGTCCTCGACGCCCGCCGCGCCAAGCGGCTGCGCGTCGAGACCGACCGGCCCACCGAGGTGCGCAGCGCCACCCTCGGCTTCGCCCGGACCTGGGACGACACCTGGCTGCACGCCGGCACCCTGACCGGCAACCGGCTCGCCACCGGCTACTACGCGGACGTCCAAGGGCGGCCCCGGGACGGCGAGTTCGAGTTCGGCAGCTTCTGGCGGGCCGCCGCGCCGATGATCGAGAGCCTGACCACGGGCTCGGGCGACCGGCTGCACCCCCTGACCGCGTACACCGGCTCCGTCAACCTCGACGGCACCGGCCGCGCCGGACTCGTCGACGCGGGCACGGGCACCCCCGCCGAACTCGAAGCGGCGGGCGCCAAGGGGAAGTTCGCCCTGATCCGTCTCCCCGAGGGCAGCACCTCCGCCCTGGACGCCGCCCGCGACGCGAAGGCCGCGGGCGCCCTCGCCGCGATCGTCCACCGCGCCGAGCCCGGACGCTGGCTGCCCGGCGCCGGGTTCAACAGCCCGCCCCACCCCGTCCTCGGCCTCGACTCCGCCGAAGCGGCCCTGCTGCTGAAGCGCCTGGAGTCCGGACCGGTGACCCTGCGCTGGAAGGCGACGGCCCGCACCCCGTACGTCTACAACCTGGCCTTCACCGAGGACCGGCCCGTCACCGCCGCCCGCACCTACCGGGTCCGCGACGCACGGCTCGGCCGGACCGAGGCCACCTACCACGCGATGGGCGTCGCCGCCGACTTCACCGACATCGTCTTCGCCGACCGGCCGGGCGGACTGTCCGCGACCGTCTCCGGCTACGACCCGGTCGGCGTGCCCGGCACCCGCACCGAGTTCCACACCCCCGGCGACACCCGCTTCGAGCACTATGTCTCCTCCAGCGTGCCGTGGGGCGAGTACATGACCGACCGCTCCCGCACCTACACGGCGGGCGCCGAACGCGAGGAGTCCTGGTACGGCGGCGTCGTCGCCCCCACCGCGCCGCGCGACACGGCCGGGGCGCGGCTGCTCGCCGGGGAACGCCAGGGCAACCTGATCGGCGTGGCCCCCGCGATGTGGGGCGACAGCGAGCACGCGGCCCAGCCCGGGTCCTTCGGGGACATCGGCAACCTGCGACTGCTGCGCGAGGGCACGGAGATAGGGCAGACTGGATACCCGTTCGGGGTCTTCGAGGTTCCCGCCGACGAGGCCGCGTACGAACTGGTGCTGGAACAGCGCAAGATCGGCTCACCCGCCGCGGTCTGGAAGCGCTCCACCGAGCTGCGGACGACCTGGAAGTTCCGCTCCCGTCTCGACGAGAGCGCGTCCTCGCAGGGCATCCCCCTGCTGTTCCCGGGTTACGGTCTTCCGGAGGACGGTCTCAAGACCGTCCCGGCGCGAGACGGCCGGCGGATCACGCTGGGCGTCACCGGCCACGCGGGCTACCGCCCCGGGGCCCTGACCGCCGCGAAGCTGTCCTGGTCCTACGACGGCGGCGAGACCTGGACCGAGGCCGTCACCGAGCGCCGCGGCGGCACCTGGACCGCGACCGTGGACCACGCGGGCGCCGCGGGCGAACAGGTCACGCTGCGCACCGAACTGACGGACGCCAACGGCAACTCCGTCACCCAGCTCGTGGTCGGTGCATACGCCGTGCGCTGATCACGACCGGTCCGCCGGGCGTCTTTCCCGTGGGGGGTTGGGCCGCCCGGCGGACCACTCCGTCCGCCGCTTCGTCCGCCGTGCATGGGTGTGTGCCCGTGTATTCGGGCGCGGCGGCGGCGATTTGTCGCATTGCCATTTTTCGGGCGACACCGTTTTCCGCGGGGTCCCGCGGTGGACAATAGGGGCATGAGCGAGCAGGGGGAGCGGCCGCCGGCCCGACGACAGCGGTCCGAGGACGACTGGTGGCAACGCCTCTACGACGACACCGCCCCGGACACGGGCCCACCGCCCGCCCCGACGGGCGACACGGTCGACGACCGCTTCGCCTCGGCGTCGGGCGCCCTCACCCGCCCCCGCGCCTGGTGGGACCCGCCCCCGGGGCCGGGCCCGGTGGACGGCTCGGACCGGGCCCCGGTGGACGGGGCGGCCCGGGCGGAACCTGCGGCGCCGGTGGCCCCGGCCGGGGTGGACGGGGCTCCTGGCTCCGCCCCGGGCCGGGCGGCCCCCGACGGCTCGGCTCCGGTGGACCGGGCTCCTGGCTCCGCCCCTGGCCGGTTGGACCGCGATGACTCGGCTCCGGTGGACCGGGTCCCTGGCTCGGACCCGGCGGGCGGGGCGGCCCGGGCGGAACCTGCGGCGCCGGTGGCCCCGGCCGGGGTGGACGGGGCTCCTGGCTCCGCCCCGGGCCGGGCGGCCCCCGAGGGCCCGGCGCCGGTGGACCGGGCTCCTGGCTCCGCCCCTGGCCGGTTGGACCGCGATGACTCGGCTCCGGTGGACCGGGTCCCTGGCTCGGACCCGGCGGGCGGGGCTCCTGGTTCCGCGCAGGGTGGTGCGGCCCCGGTGGACCGGGCCGGGCCGGGTCCCAGCTCCGCGCCGGACCGGGCCTCGGCGGACCGGGCTCCTGGCTCCGCGCCGGACCGGGTGAACCCCGATGACTCGGCTCCGGCGGACCCGGCGGACGGGGTTCCCGGTTCCGCGCAGGGCCGGGCGGTTTCCGAGGTCCGGGTTCCTGGGCCTGAACAGGCCCCCGCAGCACCGGAGCCGGTGGACCGGGCCGGATCGGAACCGGATTCCGGTTCTGCCCCGGACCGGGCGGCCTCCGAGGGGGCGGCTCCGGTGGGCCCGGCTCGGGTCGAGCGGGCCCCCGCCACGGCCGCCCCGGGCCGGGCGGCCTCCGGCGACTCGGCTCCGGTGGACCCGGCCCCGCCGGTCGCGCCCCCCGTGGCCGACCCGCGAACCGCCGCTCCGGCGGCGGAGGCGCCGCCGTGGCTGCCGCCCAGGCCCACCGGCGCCCCCGCCGCGCCGGAGGCCGCGGTCCCGTCGCGGGACGCCACACCCTCCGCGCCGACGGCCGGCGGCCCCTGGGGCGCCCCGCCCGGCGACGACGAGTTGCCGCAGCGACGCCACTACACCGGCCCCACCCTGCCTCCCGCACCCGCCCCGGAGGCCGCGGTCCCGTCGCCGGACGCCACACCCTCCGCGCCGGAGAGCGCCCGCCCCGACGCCGCCACCGGCGGGACAGGGCCCGACGCCCACGGGGCCGGGGACCCGCCCGGCAGGGACGCGGCCGGGGACCCGCCCCACCTCGTACCCCGGCCCCGGGGCGGCGTCGTGGGGGACGGGCCGCCCACGTACGACCCCGAGCCCACCGCGCTGCCCGCCGCCGACGCGCTCGAACTCGCGGCGCTGGTGCCCGACACCGTGCTCGACGGCGCCCGGTACGGCACGTACACCCTGCGCGCCGCCTCCGTGCGCGGCGACTCCGCGCGCTTCCGCGGCGAGCCCCGCCGCGACGCGCTGCTCACCGCCCGCTTCGGCACCGGCCCCACCGCCCTCGTGCTCGTCGCCGTCGCCAGCGGCAGCCGCCGCACCGAGCACGCCCACCTCGCCGCCGCCGACGCCTGCCGCTGGATCGGCTCCGCCGTCGGCCGCAGCCACGCCCGCCTCGGCGACGACATAAGGGCGGGCCGCCGCGGCGACCTCAAGTCCGGCCTGCACCGGCTCACCGACCGCAGCTTCGGCAGACTCCGCGCCCGCGCCGCCGAACTCGGCGTCGAACCGGAGGAGTACCGCGTCGGCCTGCGCTGCCTGCTCCTCCCCGCCGACCCCGACTGCCGCACCCGCGTGTTCTTCGGCGTCGGCCCCGGCGGCCTGTTCCGGCTGCGCGACGGCGACTGGCAGGACCTGGAGCCCCCCGGCCCCGCCCCGGCCGACGTCACCGGCGAGCCCGTCGTCGGCTACGGCTCCTCACCGCCCGAGGCCGGCCCGGACGGCGACCGGCTCACCATGGACCTCGACATCGTCACGCCCCGCGCCCCGTACATCGAGGACCCCGTGCCCCCGCCGGCCGAACCGTTCCGCTTCCGGGCCTCCGTGGCCCGGCCGGGGGACACCCTGCTGCTCTGCGGCGCCGGCCTGGCCGAACCCCTGCGCGGCGAGCCCGCCCTCGCCGGCGAACTGGCGGACCGCTGGAACGGATCGCCCGCCCCGGGCATGGCCGCGTTCCTGGCGGATACCCAGATCAGGGTCAAGGGGTACGCCGACGACCGTACGGCGGTGGGCGTCTGGGAGGCGTGAGCGGCGTGCCCATGGGTTGATGGACGTCGGGGCCGAGGTCCAGAACACCGGAAGGGCGCGCATTCCCATGGCCAAGCAGAACGTGGCGGAGCAGTTCGTCGAGATCCTCGTCCGCGCCGGCGTCGAACGCCTGTACGGGGTGGTGGGCGACAGTCTCAACCCCGTCGTCGACGCCGTCCGCCGGACCCCCGGCATCGACTGGGTGCATGTGCGGCACGAGGAGACCGCCGCCTTCGCCGCGGGCGCCGAGGCGCAGCTCACCGGCCGGCTCGCGGCCTGCGCCGGCTCCTGCGGCCCCGGCAATCTGCACCTGATCAACGGCCTGTACGACGCCCACCGCTCCATGGCGCCCGTACTCGCCCTCGCCTCGCACATCCCCTCCTCCGAGATCGGTCTCGGCTACTTCCAGGAGACCCACCCCGAGCTGCTGTTCCGCGAGTGCAGCCACTACTGCGAGATGATCTCCCACCCGCAGCAGATGCCCCGCCTCCTCCAGACGGCGATCCAGCACGCCATCGGCCGCGGCGGGGTCTCCGTCGTGACCATGCCCGGCGACATCGCCGACCGGCCCGCCCCGGCGAAGACCGCCGAGCACGCCCTCGTCACCAGCCGCCCCACCGTCCGCCCCGGCGACGCGGAGCTGGACAAGCTGGTCGACATGATCGACAAGGCCGGGCGGATCACCCTCTTCTGCGGCAGCGGCACCGCCGGCGCGCACGCCGAGGTCATGCAGTTCGCGGAGCGCGTCAAGTCCCCCGTCGGGCATGCGCTCCGCGGCAAGGAGTGGATCCAGTACGACAATCCGTACGACGTCGGTATGAGCGGCCTCCTCGGCTACGGCGCCGCCTACGAGGCCACCCACGAGTGCGATCTGCTGATCCTGCTCGGCACCGACTTCCCGTACAACGCCTTCCTCCCGGACGATGTGAAGATCGTGCAGGTCGACGTCCGGCCCGAGCACCTGGGGCGGCGCTCCAAGCTGGACCTCGCGGTCTGGGGCGATGTGCGCGAGACCCTGCGCTGTCTGATCCCCCGGGTGCGCGCCAAGTCGGACCGGCGCTTCCTGGACAAGATGCTGAAGAAGCACGCCGACGCCCTGGAGGGCGTGGTCCGCGCCTACACCCGCAAGGTGGAGAAGCGGACCCCGATCCACCCCGAGTACGTCGCCTCCGTCCTCGACGAACTCGCCGACGACGACGCCGTGTTCACCGTCGACACCGGGATGAACAACGTCTGGGCCGCCCGTTACATCTCGCCCAACGGACGCCGCCGGATCATCGGTTCCTTCAGCCACGGCTCGATGGCGAACGCGCTGCCGCAGGCCATCGGCGCGCAGTTCCTGGACCGGGACCGGCAGGTGGTGTCCATGTCCGGGGACGGCGGGTTCACCATGCTGATGGGCGACTTCCTCACCCTCGTCCAGTACGACCTGCCCGTGAAGGTGGTCCTCTTCAACAACTCCGCGCTGTCGATGGTGGAACTGGAGATGCTGGTCGCCGGGCTGCCTTCGTTCGGCACCGCCAACCAGAACCCGGACTTCGCCGCCGTGGCCCGCGCCTGCGGCGCCCACGGGGTGCGGGTGGAGAAGCCGAAGCAGCTCGCGGGCGCGCTGAAGGACGCGTTCAAGCACAAGGGCCCGGCCCTCGTCGACGTCGTCACCGACCCCAACGCGCTCTCCATCCCGCCGAAGATCAAGGCCCAGATGGTCACCGGCTTCGCGCTCTCCGCGAGCAAGATGGTCCTGGAGGGCGGGGTGGGCCGGATGGCCCAGATGGCCCGGTCCAACCTGCGCAATGTGCCCCGGCCCTGACGCTCCGGGCCAATCCCGATGAGTGGTGTCCCCCGAGTGGGGCATGCATCCCGTGGACGCGTACGCGGAGTGGGCGCCCGACAGGAGTGAACTCGTTCCGAGTGGGGGGAAGATGACTGCACGTCACGGGGGAGCCGGCGTACGGGGGCGGCTCCACCGCAGACTGGGCCACGGCGATCTGACGGCCGTGCCCGAAGTCCGGCACGCCTTACGGGACCTGCTCGGCAAGTGGCCCGACCCGGAGACCGGCGCCGCGCGCGAGGGCGCGGGCGACGCGGTGGACGTGGCCGAGCTGCTGGCGAGCGAACTGGTGACCAACGCCCTCGTCCACACCGACCGGGGCGCGGTGGTCACGGCGACCGTCGAGGACGCCCGACTCCATGTCGAGGTACGGGACTTCGTCGCCGTCCTCCCGGTCCGCGAGCCGCCCGGGACCGGTGCGGATGAAGCCAGTGCGGACGGGGCGTCCGGCGACGGCTCCGAGGACGCGGACGGCGCCGACCTCGGCACCTCGGGCCGGGGCCTGTTCCTCGTGGACCGCCTCGCCGACGCCTGGGGTGTGCGGACCGCGCAGGGCGCCGGCAAGGTGATCTGGTTCGAACTGCACGCGGAGGCCGCCGCGTAGCACGGCGCGGGTGCCTTCCCGCCGGGGCGGGAAGGCACCCGGCTCAGCCGAACTGCTGCTCCAGGTCCTTGAGCTTGCGCTCCAGGGAGTCGAGCCGCGGCAGGGCCTGGGTGTCGTCCTCGGCCGTCAGGTCGACGGTGACCGGGTCAGCCCCTTTGGTGCCCACCGCCTGGAGCGAGGGCCGGGCGCGCACGGGCAGTTGTCCCGGCTCGGCTATGGCGGGCTCCACGACGGACCCCGCCGGCTCCACCGCGGAAGCCTGCGATGCCTGCCCCTGCCCACCAGGAGCCGGGTCCAGCGCGGGGAGCTGCGTCGCGCGGCCTCTCCCCAACCCCCAGGAACGGTGCTGGCGGTTGTACGCCTTGATCCGGGCCCGGTCCAGCCTCTCCTGGTCCCGGCGGCGCATCCGGTTCTCCTGCTTCTCCCGCCGGTCCTCGCGGACCTCGTCCACCGCCTCGTCCAGCGTCCGCACGCCCTCCAGCAGCATCAGCGACCAGGCGGCGAAGGTCTCCCGGGGCGCCCGCAGCCAGCGCACGATCCGGATCTGCGGCAACGGGCGCGGGACCAGGCCCTGTTCGCGCAGGGCGGCCCGGCGGGTCTGCTTCAGGGCGCGGTCGAAGAGCACCGCGGCCGACAGCGACATCCCCGCGAAGAACTGCGGCGCGCCGTCGTGCCCGAGCCCGCGCGGGGCGTGCACCCAGTTGAACCAGGCCGCCGCCCCGGCGAACAGCCACACCAGGAGCCGGGACCCGAGGGCCGCGTCACCGTGGCTGGCCTCGCGCACGGCGAGCACGGAGCAGAACATGGCCGCCCCGTCGAGGCCGAACGGCACCAGGTACTCCCAGCCGCCGGAGAGGTTCAGGTTCTGGCGGCCGAAGCCGACCAGCCCGTGGAAGGAGAGCGCGGCGGCCACCGCCGCGCAGCAGAACAGCAGGACGTACGAAGCCGTGCCGTACACGGCCTCCTTGCGCCGGCGGCGCTCCTCGCTGCGTTCCCAGGAGTCGTCGGCCGCGCTCTTGGTATCGGAGTTCCCGGCGCGCTTGCCGCGGGTGAGCACCGCAACCGCCGCCAGGACCCCCAGGAGCATCACGCCGCCGGGAAGCAGCCAGTCCAGCGATATGTCGGTCAGTCGCATGCGGTGTCCCTTGCATCGCGTGAGGCGTTTCGGCGGCCATAGTGGCCGACCGTGCGACCCGCTCAGGGGGTTTCCGCGCAAGACCACGCCATCGGGGCGCTCGGGGGCGGAGTTGGGCGTGATCTGGTCGAACTGAACTGCTGGAGAGGGGAGTTGTGTTCGATTCGGTGCCGCCCGAAGGGGTGGCGTGGAATCGTGGGAGTCCGATTGGTCCCGCTGTGGACGGCGGGGGCTCGCCGGTGGTCCGGCGCGGTCCGGCAGGGTCTGCCGGAGGTCCGCCCGCTGCCCGGCGCGGGCCGCCGCGGCCGTCGGTGTCAGACGCTCTGGCGGAGCCGTTCGACGCGCTTGGCGTCACAGGTGCGCGGGCAGGTCGCGCAGGTGTCCTCGGGGCGGAGTGTGTAGAACAGGCAGCAGCTCGCCCGGTCGCGGGTGGGCAGCGCCTCCCCGTCCGGGCCGGTCAGCTCGCGGAAGCCGGCCGTCCCCACGTACGGCTTGGTGGCGCCCGGGAGCAGCAGCTCCAGCTCGGTCACGGCGCGCCGCTCCTCGCCGAGCAGATGGGCGACGTACCAGAGCCCTTCGACGATCTCGTCGGTCGCCATGCCCCACAGGGCCCGGCCCCGGCGGCGCATCCGGGGGCCGAATCCTTCCAGCACCGGGCCGAGGTGCTCGGCGACGGACGCGCGGACCTCGGCCCGCAGGGCCTCCTCGTCCGGGACGACCCGGGCGCCGGGCAGTTCGGCCGCCGGGTCGCCCGGCAGACAGGAGAACGTGTCGATCCTCACGGACATCCGCCCGAGGGTGCGCTGGAAGGCGACCTGCTCCGGGGGGACGCGGGGCACCCGGCGGTGCAGGAACCAGGGCACGGTGACCAGCAGACAGGCGGGCCAGGCGTAGCGGTGGAGGCCGAAGCTGGCGGTCACATCGGGGCGGGCCTGCTGACCGTAGTCCCGCAGGACCTGGGCGTCGTCCCAGGCCAGGAAGGTGTCGAGGGCCTCGCCGCCGGCCGCGAGCTCGTCCGCGCGCACCCAGCCGGCGCCCTCGGGGAAGGGCTCGCCGGGGCTCAGCTCGGTCACGCGCAGACCGGAGAACACCTCGGTCAGGCGCGCGTAGGACCCGCTCACCGGGGAGGCGAGGGCGGGGAGCAGAGCGGGAACGGTCATGCCGGGGACCACCGAATCGACGATCGTTAGCAGGTAAGGCTTACCTTACCCGATCTCCCGCAGCGTTTGAACTGCGGCCCTGCCCGCCTATCGTGCACACCGGGCCTCGCACACGCCAGCCGGGTCCGTACCCGGCAGACCGAGGAGACCCGAGTGGAGCAGGCCCGCCCCCGCGCGTCAGCGCCGGGTGCCCCGGCACCCCTGCGCGTGCCCGCGCAGGGGTCGACGGTGGGTGGGGCACGGCCCGCGCGCGGGGCCGAGGATGTCACCGAGCCGCGCCCGGCCACGGCGCGCGGCGCTGAGGGCGTTGCCGCGCCCGGTCGGGCGCAGGACGACCCTGCCGGGGGCCGCCCGGCCACGGGCGCCGGGCGGGACGGGACGCGTGGAGTGCCTGGCCGGGACGGCGTTGCCGGAGCCGGTCACGGCGGCCGTGTCGCCGTCGGCGATGACGAGGGCACGGGGTGGGCCTCCACGGAGGCTGCCGCCCTGTCCCCGGCAGCGGGTGCGCCGCGCGGCGGCGGCGCCGAACCGCGCCCGGCCACCGTGCGCGGCGCCGAGGGCGTTGCCGCGCCCCGTCGGGCGCAGGACGACCCTGCCGAGCCTCGCCCGGCCGCCGGGGCGGGGCCGACCGTCGCCGGGGCGGGGGACGCGTGGTCCCTGCCCGCCGCACCGGGTGACGTGCCCGCGCCCGGTGCGCCGCCCCGGCCGCGGGTCGTGCGGCGGCATTCCGTGCGGGAGCAGGTGCTTCAGGCGCTGCGGACCGCGCTCGTCGACGGGGAGCTGGAGCCCGGCACCGTCTACTCCGCTCCCGCGCTCGGCGAGCGCTACGGCGTCTCCGCCACGCCCGTGCGCGAGGCGATGCAGCAGCTCGCCGTCGAGGGCGCGGTCGAGGTCGTGCCGAACCGCGGCTTCCGTGTGTGCGTGCGCACCGGCCGCGAGCTGGCCGAGCTCGCCGAGGTGCGGGCCCTGATCGAGGTGCCCGTCATGCTGCGGCTCGCCCGCACCGTCCCCGCCGACCGCTGGACCGCCCTGCGCCCCCTCGCGGAGGCGACCGTCGTCGCGGCGGCGCGCGGCGACCGCGCGAGTTACGCCGACTCCGACCGGGCCTTCCACCACGCCGTACTCGCCCTGGCCGGGAACGATCAGCTGCTCGCCGTCGCCGACGATCTGCACCGCCGTTCCCAGTGGCCGCTGTCCGCCGTGGCCGGGGCCCGGCCCGCGAGCGCCGTTCCCGACCGGGCCGTCCTGGTCGCGGACGCCGCCGAGCACATGGCCCTGCTGGAGGCGCTGATCGCCCGGGACCTGACGGTCGTCCAGTCACTGGTGCGCGAGCACTTCGCCGGGGCGGACGTCTGACGGGTGCGCGCGGCAGTCTGGACGGTGGCCAACCGGCTCGGGGCGGCCGCCGGAACACCCGCCGAGCTGCGTGCCGCCCTGCTCGCCGGTCCGCCTCCCCCGCCCGGCCCGGTCCGGGGCGCCCTGCCCGGGTACGACCCGGACGACATCGCCGAACTCGACTGCCTGCTACGGGACTTCGGTCACGCCGGGCTCGCCCTCACCCGCACCGCTGTACGGCCCGGGCCCGCGGACCTGTCCGACCCCGCGGCCGTGATCCGCGCCGACGCGTACGCGGTCACCGCCGCGTACGAGCACACGGCGGACGGCGAGGACCACGGCGGGCTGCGCACCGCGTGGCTGCGCGCCGGGCAGGCGCTGATCCGCGAGGACGCGCCGCCGCCCCTGCGCGCCCTCGCGCTGCTCGCCGCCCTCCCCGCCGGCGCCGACCCGGCCGTGCGCGCCGCGCTCACCACGCTGTCGTCGGGCGCCCCCTGGACCGTGACCCCGGCCGACGCGGGCGCGGGCCCCGTGCCCGTCGCCGCGCTCGGTGTCCTCGCCGGGCGGCTGCTCGTCGCGGACCGGGCCGGCACGGTGCGCGGACTGGACGCGCGCCGGCCCGTCACCGTCGCCACCGGTGCCCGGATTCGCGCCCTCGCCGTGGCCGGGAACGGCGCGCTCCTGCTGCTCGACGAACGCGGGCGGCTGCGCGTCCACGGCCCCGGCACCGCGCTGACCGACGCCGTCGCCGCCACCCTCGTCGCGCATCCGGGGACCGCGCTCGCCGCGGCCGCCGGTTCGGTCCTGGTGGGCGACCGCACCGGCAGCGTGCACGCCTTCGGCCCGGCCGGACTCCACCAGGCGGCCCTGCACGCGGGCCGGGTCACCGCCCTGGCCGCGACGGGCGCCGCCGCGCCCGTCGTCGTCAGCGGGGGAGCGGACGGCACCGTCCGCCGCTGGCGCCCGGGGCGGACGGACTCCGGCGCGCCGCTGACCCGGCGGTCCTTCCCGGTCGCGGCGCTGCACGCGGCGGAGGCCGACGCGGGATCCGGGCCGCAGTCCGGCACCGCGTACGCCGTCGCCTGGGCCGACGGGCTCGCCGAACTGCACCGGCCGGGCGCCGTGCCGCTCGGCTTCCGGCCCGGGCCCGCCGTCCGCGCCGTCGCCGTCACCCCGGACGGGAGCCTGGTCGTGGGGACGGACGAGACCCTGGTCCGGCTCCGGCCGAACCGGACCGACCGGACCGTATGCGCCGGCTCGTAGGCGAAGCGGGCTGAACCGTGCGCGCGGGGGCACGAAGTGATCACGTTCGGCGACACCCTGGCCATGGGTCGACTACCCTGAATGGACGAGTCGTCCACCGCACCACCCGCAGCACAGGGGGCCCATATGACCACCGGCGACCGGTCCGGCGAGGAGCCCCGCACGTCGTTCTCCGAGGAGGAGTGGGTGCGCTTCCAGGCCGAGAGCGAGGGCCCCGCCCGGCTCGACGCCCCCAAGGAGCCGTCCGCGCGGGCACGCATGGTCGCCGAACGGTTCAAGCAGGCGGACGAACTGGCCGCCCGGCGCCGGGGCCGGCTCCGCCGGCTCACCCGGCGCGGCCGCCGTGAGCGCGCCGAGCCGGACGCCTGGCGCGCCTGGAGCGCGCCCGGCCGGACCCGGGTGCGGATGAACGGCGTATGGCTGTTCATCTGGATCGCGGTCGCGGTCGGCTTCCTGCTGGCGCTGATCTCCCCGAGCCGCGTCCTGCCGTTCCTCTTCTGACGGTCCGGTCCGGCGGTCACGCCCCCGGGGCGGCCGCGGTCACCCCTGCGGGTCGGTCACAGCGGCTCACGGCGGCGGGGGTTCGAGGCCGGACAGCAGGGACGCGACGTCCAGCCCGGTCAACAGGTACTGCTCGAACGCCGGGTTGTGCAGCGCCCACGGTGAACGCCTCAGCCGCACCCGGTCGATGGCGCCCTCGTTGTCGTGGCCCAGCTCGATCAGGGCCTGCGCCGCGACCAGGCCGGACCGGTTGTAGCCGGAGTAGCAGCGCACCAGGACCTTCCGGCCCGCGCGCACCGCGTCCGCGGCGACCACCGCCAGCCGCCGCACGCTGTCGATCTCGGCCGCGGTCAGCCAGTCGTCCGGGATCGGCGCGACATGGTGCTCCACACCGGGCGCCGGGCCGTGCCCGTTCCGCGTCCACAGACTGACGACGAGGTCGAACTCCCGCCCCACCACGACGTCCTGGTGCCTGCGGGCGCCGTCCGTCCAGACATGGCCGCCCATCCACAGACCGGTCGTGACCTCGTCCCACCGGGTCCGCGGTTCCGGGACGTCGCCCTCCCTGCGGCGGCTCCTCACGGCGCGGCGGGCGCGGTGGGCTCGGGGGCGGTCGTTCCGGCGGGGGCCGCCGTTGCGTCGGGGGCGGTCGTTCCGGTGGGGGCCGCCGTTGCGTCGGGGGCGGTCGTTCCGACGGGGGAGGGCTGGGCCGGGACACCCGCCGAGAGCTGGGAGCCCAGCCACACCGGCACCCCGCCGAGCAGCCGGAACAGGCGCCGCGCCTCGGCCCGCAGCCGGCCCGCCTCCGGTTCCTCCTCGCAGTCGGCGAGCCCGGCGAGCGCCGGCGCGGTCCCGATCAGATAGCCGAGTTCCTCGCGCAGACGCAGGCACTCCGCGAAGCCGTTGCGGGCTGCCGCCACCTCGCCCTCGCGCAGGGCGATCCCGGCGAGCTGCTGCCAGGTGAAGGAGAGCAGCAGCGGGTCCTCCTGGGCGCTCGCGCCCGCGTGCGCCCGCTCGTAGGCCGCGCGTGCCGCCTGCGGGGAGTCCGCGATGTGCTCCGCGACCAGACCGCGCCGGAAGTCGAGCAGCGGCCGCCGGGGCGAGGTCGGCGCGAGGAGGGCCGCCGCCCGGCCGAGGGCGGAGCGCGCCTCGTCGGCACGGTCCCGCACACCCAGCCGGGTCGCCGCGTACGCCAGCCTGCCGCGTTCGCTCGCGGCCCCGCCGCGCTCCTCGTCGTCACCGGCCACCGCCTCGGCCGTGCGCAGCGCGTCCTCGGCCTCGGCCCACCCGTCGCAGGTGAACAGGCAGCGCTCGACGAGGAGTCCGGCCCGCTCCAGGGCCACCGCGGGCTCGGCGGCCCGGGAGGTGAGCAGCGCCGCCGCGTCGGTCCAACAGCCGCGCGAGCGCAGCCGCCATACCGCGGTCTGGAGGGGATCGTCACCTGCTGTGGTTCCGGAACCAGACATGGCGGTATGCGCCACTTGCCCTCCCCGAGCACGCCATTGAGCTGTTGAGTGAGCTGTTGAGTAGGACGGCATCTCAGCATGGATCGGCGTGCGCGGCCAAGAGGTCGAGTGAATTCGTTCACAAACTTTCAGCGGCCGACCGGATCCGCCTCGGAGCCGTCGCCGGGGGTGATCAGGGCGAGGTGACCCCCGTCGTTGAGCGGGGTGGGCACGGTCAGGACGGCCGTGCCCACCCCGCCCGCCGAGGCCCGGACGGCGTCAATCAGGTGGATCTCACCATGACCCCCACGGGTGACCGCCACGAGCGGCGAACCGGGTGACGCGGCGATCGCCCGGCGCTGCACACCGTCCCACGGGGTGCCCCCGGCCCGGGGTGCCTCGTCCATCGGGGGCAGCGCGACCCGCGCGGAGACACGGGGTACGCCGGAATGCGCAGCGAGCAGCACGAGTTCGTCGCCGTCCGGGTGGACGCGTGCGTACGCGACATGGTGCGCGGCGACCCCGAGCCGGAAGACGAGCCCGGGGCCGAGCGGGACGCGGCCGGTGCGGGGCGGGACGCCGGACGGCGCGTCCAGGTCGTGCCACCAGGCGTCGTTGGTCCACTCCGGCCAGCGGCCCGGGTCCGCCGGCCCGCCCCGTACGCAGGACCACAGCAGCCGGCGTACCGGGTCCAGCCGCAGGTAGTAGCCACGCCCCGGGCCGCCCCACGGCAGCGGGGCCTCGGCGGTCAGGCCGCCCTCCGCGCGATGGTCGCGGCGGAGGCGGTGCACCCCGGAGCCCGCGGCGGCGAACAGCCGTCCGGTACGCGGGTCGTGGGCGTCGCCGTGCGCGTCGTCGTCGGGCAGCGGCAGCACGGCGGCCGGGACGGCGGGCGGGCAGGAGGGCGCGGAGGCCATCAGCTCGGCGTGGCGGTAGACGGCGAAGGAGCCGGGTTCGCGGTGGCGGAGGACGACGAGGGCGCCGGGGATGTCGGGGGTGTTGGGGGTGTTGGGCGTGCCCGGGGTGTCGGGGGCGGGGGTGTCCTGTCCGGGCCCCGGTCCCGTTTCGAGGTGGGGGCCGAGGATGGTGACGCCCGGTTCGCCGGTCCGGGTGCGGACCCGGACCGCGCGGGGGTGGCCGGGCGGGGCGGCGAGGTCGACGGCCGTCAACAGGTCGCTCCACGGCTCCCAGTTGCGGCCCAGCCCCGTGGTCACGGCGACCAGCCGGCCGGTCGGGTCGACGGCCAGGTGCTCGGCCGGGACGGCCACCGGCACGGTCGTCTCCACCAGCGGGCGGCCGTGGTCCGGGCCGTAGACGTCGAGGACGACGAGTTCGCCCGCCGCCTCGTCCACGAACGCGGCCCGGCCCCCGGGCAGGGCCAGGAAGCCCGCGTGCTCGGCGAGATGACGGCCCTCGACGAGACCGCGCTCCCGGCCGTCGGGGAGGTCCAGCACCCGGACGTTCCCGGCGACCTGGTCGGCGACGAGGAGCCGGGGCGGGGCGGAGATGGGCTGCGGTGCGGGCATGGCGGGCTCCGGGGGAGGGGGTCGGCGGGCTTGTTGATAATGATTATCATGTGGAACTCTGTGCGAACGAAACACAGCCAGAAGAAGCAGCCAGAAGAAGCAGTGAAGAGAAGCTGCGAAGAGAAGCTGCGAAAGAGAGAGAAGAACGCGATGTCCCGCCGTGCCCTGATCACCGTCCGACGATGGGCGGCCGCCGCCGTCATGGGAACCCTGCTCACCGGCTGCGGAGCCACCGCCACCGAGTCCGGGAGCGAGGCGGGCAAGGGCGACCGGCCCGAGTCCCGTACCGAGGTCTCCGTGGACCCCATATCCGCCGCCCGCTCGATCACCGACACCCGGGGCGTGGAGGTCGCGACCGAGCGGCCGCCGGCCAGGATCGTCTGCCTGGTCGCCCTCTGCGACGACATGCTGGCGGAACTCGGCATGAAGCCCGTCGCCACCAACTCGGCGCTCCTCGCGCACCCCCGCTTCCTCGGCAAGGAGGAGGCCGCCCGCATCCCCGTGGTGCCCGGCGGCTTCCTCAGCCCCGAGGCCGAGGCGATCCTGTCCCACAAGCCCGACCTGGTCATCGGTCTGGAGGACACCCACGGCAAGCTGGCTCCCGCGCTCAAGGGGGCGACCGTCTTCTGGCCGGTGCAGCCCGGCAACTGGCAGGACAGCGTGGGCTATCTGCGGGACCTCGCCGCGCTGACCGGTCGCACCGGGGAGGGCGAGAAGGCGGAACGCGCCTTCCGCACCAAGCTCGCCGGCGCGGAGTCCCGGCGCAGCCCGCGGACCGCGCTCGTCATCTTCGGCAGCGACGAGAACTTCGGCGTCGCCACCCCCGGCAACGACGTCGCCGCCGGTCTGTTCCCGAAGATCGCCGACTATCCCTGGAAGAGCCGCGGGGTCGAGGGCTCGTACAGCATGGAGGAGATCCTCGCCCGGGACGTGGACGTCCTGTTCGTGGAGACGCTGTCGTTCGGCGGCCCGGCGGAGGAGAAGCTCTCCGACAAGCTGGCGAAGAACCCGCTCTGGGCGCAGATCCCCGCCGTGAAGAACAAGAAGGTCTTCGAGGTCGACTCCGAGGTCTGGGCCAAGGGGCGGGGGACGCGCTCGCTCGGCATCGTCCTCGACGAGGCGACGGCCGAACTCCGTTGAGGGGGCGGGGAGACGCCGGGCGGCTCGGCCTCGGCCGGGGCGCCGGGCGGCCGCCCGGGGGTGTCGGCGGTGCCGGGGGCCTGGCCGCGCGGGTCGGCGGGCGCGGCCGGGCAGGTGGGCGCGGCCGGGAGGTCGGGCGCGAGCGGGGTGCCGGGCCGGCCCGGACCGGCCCGGGCCGTACGGGGCAGGCCCTCGTCGCGGGCGGGCTGCTCGTGGTCGCGGTGCTGGGCGCGCTCTGTCTCGGCACTCCGGTCGTGCCCCCGTGGGAGCTGCCCGGGGTGATCGGCGGCGAGGGTATCGCCGGGGTCGTGGTCACCGAACTGCGCCTGCCCCGGCTGGTGCTGGCCCTCGTCGCCGGGGCCTGTCTGGGCGCGGCGGGGCTCGTCCTCCAGGAGGCCCTGCGCAACCCGCTCGCCGTCCCCGAACTCCTCGGCGTCTCCTCCGGCGCGGCCCTCGGCGTGGCCGCGCCCCTGGTCCTCGCCGTGTCCGTACCGCTCGCCGTCCAGCCGCTGCTCGCCATCGGCGGCGCGGCGATCGGGGGCGTACTGACGCTGCTGGCGGCGGGGTTCGGGCGCAGCCCGGCGGCGGTGCTGCTCACGGGGGCCGCGGTGGCGGCCGCCCTGCAGGCGGCGCTGCTGGTCCTGATGGTCCTGGCCGACCAACTCGACCTCCAGCTCATCTACCGCTATCTGCTGGGCAGTCTGTCCGCCCGCACCTGGCCCGATGTGCACGGCCTCTGGCCGTGGCTCGCCGCCGCGGTGCCCGCCCTGGTGCTCTGCGCGCCGGTCCTCTCCGTGCTGCGGCTCGGCGACGACGACGCGCGGGCCCTCGGCGTCCGTGTCCGGCGGGCCCGGCTCGCGGCGCTCGCCATCGTGGTGGTGCTGATCGCCCCGGTGGTGGCGGTGTGCGGGCCGGTCGCCTGGGTCGGCTTCCTCGCGCCCGCGCTCGCGCGCCGACTGCGGCCGGACTCCGACGCGGTGGGGTGGCTGCCGTGGGCGGCGGTGTGGGGCGCGGTCGTCGTGGCCTGCGCGGACCTGCCGGCGCGGCTGGCCCTGGCGCCGGTGGAGACGCCGGTCGGGGCCTGGACGGCGTTGCTGGGCGTGCCGGCGGGGGTGGCCCTGTTGAAGACCCGGGCGGGGGAGCGGTGATCCGGGACGTGAGCGGTGTTCGGGCGGGCGAGCGGTGCTCGCGTGCGGGAGCGGTGCTCCGGCGAGTGTGCAGCGATCCGGTGCGGGAGCGGCGGTCCAGAACGGGAGCGGTGCTCCGGGAAGTGAACGGTGATTCGCCGCGTGAGCAGTGCTTCGGTTCGGGAGCGGTGATCCGGCGAGCGAGCGGTGATCTCGCAGCAGAGAGGTGGACAATTACGTGAGCACTGATACCAGTCCGGAGCACTGCTCTCCCCAAGGGGTGCCCGCCCCCACGCGCGCCACCGCGCAGGCCGCCTCCCCGCAGCCCGCCGCCGCGCCCCGCCCCCGCGCGGCCGACCGCCGTGGCCTGCTCCTGGTGCCGCTCGCGCTCGCGGTGCTCGCCGTCGCCTGCGCCGACCTCGTCGCCGGGCGGTCGCTCGGCCCCGCCGAGGTCTGGGGGGTCCTCACCGGCGACGGCCCGGCGGACTCCCGCCATATCGTCTTCCAACTCCGATTGCCCCGCGCCCTGGTCGCGCTCGCGGCCGGCGCGAGTCTGGGGCTCGCCGGCATCGTCCTCCAGTCCGCGCTGCGCAACCCCCTCGCCGGTCCCGAGGTCACCGGTGTGACACCGGGCGCCGTGCTCGGCGCGGTCGCGGCCACCGGCCTCGGCGTCGCCGGCTGGCAGTCCCCGGCCGCCGTGGTCGCCGCCGCCTGCGCGGGCGGTTTCGCGGGCGCCGGGCTGCTGTGGCTGCTGGCCGGGCGCGAGCAGTCCGACCCGGAACGCACCGCCGTCCACGGCGTCCTGGTGTCCGCCGTGCTGTCCGGGCTCACCGCGATGGTGCTGCTCGTCGCACCGGGTGAACTGGGCAGCGTCGTCCAGTGGTTGGTGGGCTCCACCGAGGGCCGGGTGTGGGCGCACTGGAACCTGCTCTGGCCCTGGGCCGCCGTCTGGGGGCTCGCCGCCTGCGCCCTCGCCGTGCCGCTCACCCTGCTGCGCTGCGGCGACGAACAGGCGGCCGCCGCCGGGCTCGCGACCGGCCGGGCCCGCGGCGCCGCGCTGGTGTGCGCGGTCGCGCTGACCGCCGGGGCCGTGTCCGCGGTGGGTGCGCTGGGCTTCGTCGGGCTGCTGGTGCCGCATCTGGCGTTCGCCGTGTTCGGCGCCGACCTGCGCCGCGCGCTCCCCGGGGCCGCCCTGATCGGGGCCTTGGTGGTCTGCGGGGCGGACGCCGGGGCCCAGTGGGTCTCCCGCGCGCTGGCGGACGCCCTCGCGATGGACCGGCTCAGCGTCCCGACGGGCGCGCTCACGACGCTGGTCGGCGCGGCGCTGCTGCTCGTCGTCGCGCGGCGCGGGCGGACCCTGTCATGACCGGCCGCGCCGACCCGTCCCCCGACCACACGCTCCCCGAGACCTGGAGACGACCCGTGACCGCCGTACCCGCACCACCCCCCTCACCGGCCTCGCCCGCACCCCCGGAGCACCCCGAAACACCCGGCCCGGGCACGGGTGCCCGCCCGTGCGTCAACGCCCGCCCCGGCGCCGACGCCCGCCCCGGCGCTGACGCCCGTCCCGGCCCCGGCGCCGGCACCCTGCGCGTTCAGGGGCTGCGGTTCGGCTACCCGGGACGGGAGGTGCTGCGCGGCGTCGACCTGGGGATCGACGCGGGCGAGTCCGTCGCCCTCGTCGGGCTCAACGGCTGCGGCAAGAGCACCCTGCTGCGGCTCTGCGCCGGGCTCCTGCGCCCCGCCGCCGGCCGGGTGGTCCTGGAAGGGGACGACCTCGCCCGTCTTTCCCGGCGGGCCGCCGCCCGCCGGGTCGCGCTGCTCCACCAGTCCGCCCCGCCCGTACCGGGCATGACGGTGCGCCAGCTCGTCCGCCAGGGCCGCTACGCCGCCCGGGGCCCGCTGGGGATGCTGCGCGACGGCGACGACACCGTGTGCGCCCGCGCCATGGCGGACGTCGGGGTGGCGGAGTGGGCGTCGCGGCCCGTCGACTCGCTCTCCGGGGGTGAACGGCAGCGGGTGCGCCTGGCCATGGCTCTCGCGCAGGACACCCGGCTGCTGCTCCTCGACGAGCCCACGACCTACCTCGACCTCCGGCACCAGCTGGAGGTCATGGCCACCGTCGCCCGGCTGCGCGAGGAACGCGGGCTGACCGTCGTGATGGTGCTGCACGACCTCGGGCACGCGGCCCGCTACGCCGACCGGATCGTGGCGCTGCGGGACGGCGTCGTGGCCGCCGACGGTCCGCCCGAGGAGGTGGTGACGCCCCGTCTGCTCGCCGAAGTCCTCGGTGTCGCGGGCCGGGTGGGCCGGGATCCGGAGGGCGGCTGGCCGGTGTGTTACCCGGATCACCCGATGCCGGACACTCAGCCACTTGCGAAATGAAAATCATATTCATTAGAGTCTGGGTGTGTGCCGCCGGTCCGCCGGCGGGACGCAACCATCCATCCGAACTGACGGAGGTCCAACTCATGGAGCAGCACAAGGTGTTCAGCCCGATCGCCGAGCAGGGCCAGCTCGCCCACCTGTCGGCCACCCACTCCAACGCCCTCGTCGAGAACCCCTTCGAGGACGCCGCGGACACCGCCGCCGACGGCGACAAGTAAGTCCCGAGGGCCCGCCCGGACAGCCGTCCGGGCGGGCCCGTCCCGTTCCCGCGTCATCCCGCGTCCCTTCGGCAGCCGTGCCGGAGTCCCACCGGAATCCCAGGAGAGACCACCGTGCCCATCGCCCGGCTCGCCCCCGGCGTCGCCCTCGTCACCGTCCCCGGCCGGGGCCTCGCCGTCCGCACCCCCGACGGGGAGTTCCTGCGCGTCGACACCGGGGACGTCCCCGCGGACGCGCTCGGCCTCACCTGGGACACCGCCGAAGCCCCCGGACTCGGCGCGCTCACCGAGGCGTTCGCCGACGCCGGCTACCTCGCGGAGCCCGGTGCCGCGTCCGGTTCCGTGTCAGCGCCCGGGCCCGTGGCCGGTCCGCCCCGTCTCGCCGGGCGAACGGTCCTGGTCGTCGGCGACCCCGTTCTCACGGCCCCGCTGCTCCACCTCCTCCGCGACGAGGGCGGCGACGCGCGCTTCGCCCGGGAGGCGGATGTGGCGGGCGCGGCGGCCGCGGCCGGGCCCGGCACCGCCGTCGTGTGGTGCCTCGACGCCCCCGTCCCGCCCGGCGCGTGGGACGCGGCCGACCGGCTGCCCGACCACGGCGTCGCCTGGCTCCGCTGCCACCGGGAGGGCGCCACCGCCTGGATCGAGCCCCTGGCCGTCCGCCCCGGCGACGTCACCGCCCACCATGTCCGCCTGCGCCGCCTCGCCGCGACGCCCGCACACCGTGAACTCGACGCCTACTGGGCCGGATCGCGCACCGAGGACACCGGGCCGCGCCACGGGGCCGCCTCCGCCGCCCTCACCGCCGCGCTGCTGACCGCCGCGCTCCTGGAGTGGGCGGCGGGCGACGGTACCGGTGGCGGCGCACGCATCCTGCGACGGATCGACCTGCGCGACCTCACGGTCACGGAGCACACCGTGCTGCCCGTGCCCGAGGTCGCGCCCATACGCCGATGAGCCCGAACGGGACGGCGCCGCCGGCGGCCCCGGCCACCGCGCTCCCGGGGCCGCACCCCGCGCCCGAGGCGCTGCGCGTCGTCACCGCGCCCGAGGCGCTGCGCGTCGTCACCGCGGACGGTGTGCCGCTCGCCACCGAGGTGCGGCTGCCCGCCGGGCCCGGGCCGTTCCCCGCCGTCGTCCTGCGCACCCCGTACGACCGCCGCAACCACCGTGCCGAGGCGGCCGCCTGGGCCGCGCGCGGCTTCGCGGCCGTCGTGCAGGACGTCCGCGGCCGGTACGGCTCGGGCGGCGACTGGCACCCCTACCGCGACGAGGCCGCCGACAGCGCAGCCACCCTGCGCCGGGTGCGCGAACAGCCCTGGTCGGACGGCCGCGTGGTCGCCGTCGGCGCCTCCTACGCCGCCCACTGCGCCCTCGCCACCGCGACGACCGGGCCCGGAGCCGGGACTCCGGCCTCCGACCGTCCCGACGCCGTGATCGCCGCCGTGCCCGCGCTGGGCCTCGCCGAGACCGGACGCGAACCCACCGGCCCCGAACGCCTCTACGCCCGCGCCGGCTGGTGGGCCGCGCACGGCGACCGGCCCGACGCGGACGAGCACGCCCTCGCCCGCGCCCTGGCCGCCGACCCCCGGCTGCTGGAACACCTGCCGCTGATCGACCTCCCCCGTCGCCTCGGACGCGACCTCCCCTCCTGGCCCCGGCTGTGGGACACGCCCCGCCCCGCCGCGGTGACGGGTGCGAGCGCCCCGCCCCTCCTCGTCGTCGGCGGCACCCACGACCCCTTCGCCGACGACGCCCTGCGCCTCTGGCGGGACTGGCACGGCCCGGCGCGGCTGCTCGTCGGCCCCTGGGGACACGGCCTGACCGCCGACCCCGCGCCCGGCGCGACGGCCGGACACCGGCTCAACCTCGGTGAGCTGTACGTGCGTTGGGCCCGGGCCGCGCTCCGCGGCACCCTCGGCCCCGGCCGGCGCGGTGCCGTCGCCCTGGGCGGCGCCGGGCACTGGTGCCCGGCGGAGGTGCGCGTCCATGACCGTGTCTGGGAATCCGGCCGCCCCGCCGGTCTCCGGACGCTGCACGGCGCGGAGTTCACCGCCGACCCGGCCGCACCCGTGCGCAGCGACACCCTCGACGTGCCCACCGGCGGTACGGACGGCGGGCCGCCCGCCCCGGCGCCCGACCGGACCGTGCTGGTCACGCCCCCGCTGGACCGCCCGCTCGATGTCGTCGGCACCCCGTACGTCCGGCTGCGCGCCACCGCGTCCACGCCGAGTGCCGACTGGGCCGTGCGCCTGGTCGCCCTCGACCCGGACGGCCGCGCCGGCCACCTCGCCACCGGGATCGTCCGCCGCCACGACCCGCCGTCCGCCGAGGCCCGGTTCCGCGTCCCGCTCGGCCTCACCGCCCGCCGGCTGCCCGCCGGCACCCGGCTGCGCGTCGAGGTCGCCGGACACCACTTCCCCGCCCACGCCCGCAACCCGCACACCGGCGCGGACCCGGTGCGCGCCACCCGGCTCGACCCGTCCCGGCGCGCCGTGCGCGAGACCGGCAGCGCCCTGGTGCTGCCGGTCGCCGCCCGGCGCAGCCCGGCCGACCCCGTACAGGAGACCTGCACATGACCGGCCCGCTCCCACTCGACGCGCTCGTCGACCCCGTCTGCGGGCTGATCCGCGCCGTCGCCCCCGTCCCGCACCCGTCCGGCGCGCCGCCGCGCTACACGGCGATGACCGCCGATGTGGCGGACGCCCGCCGGTTCGGGGCGTGGCCCGCCGACCGGGTGTCCCTGGGCACGACCTTCGGCGACCCGGACGGCGCCCGCGTCGCCGCCGTCGCCGAGGCGGTGGAACGGTACTGCGGCAACCGGCTGGCCCCGCCCGGCACCCCCGGCGCGCCCCGCCGCGCCACGGCCGCCGAACTCACCGCCGAGGGCCACGAGGTGTACGGGCCGGGCGAACTCCCCGCCTACGCCGACTGGCAGTACGCCCGCCCCGGCTTCCCCTACCGCCCGCTCACCCCCGACACCCCGGCCCTCTGGACGCCCGTCCGGGAGGTCGGTGTCCGTGTCCGGGTGGCGGGGGAGGGCCGGGAGGTGTGGGCGCCGGTCGCACTCACCCATCTCAACTGGCGGCAGGGCGAGTTGCGCGAACTGCCCCGCACCCACCACCTCAACTACGCGGGCATCGCCACCGGTCAGGGACTGGACGACGCCACCGAGCGCGGGCTGCTGGAGATCGTCGAGCGGGACGCCCTGGAACTGTGGTGGCATCTCGACGGCCCCACCCGGGGCATCGACGTCGACTCCGTCCCCGGCCTCGCCCACGACCTGGACGGCTGCGCCCTGGAGGTCTCGGTCGTCGAGATGCCCTCGGAGTTCGCGCCCTGCATGGCCGCGCTCGTCCACGACCGGGAACGCGGCATCCACGCGGCCGGCTTCGCCTGCCGGTACGACCCGGCGGACGCGGTCCGCAAGGCGGTCCTGGAGGCCGTGCACACCTGGGTGTTCACCCAGGGCGCGGTGGACGCCGACGGCTGGGTCTTCCGCGCGATCGAGGCGGGCATGCTGGCCCGGGGCCTCTACCTCGACCACCGGGCCGACCGCCGCTATCTCGACGACTGCGGGCCCGACTTCGCCGCCGTCCGGGATCTGGGCGCGCATGTGCAGGTGTGGCTCGACCCCCGGACGGCGCCGCTGGCGGAACGGTTCACCCGCCCCGCGCTGGGCACCGTGCCGGTCACGGCGGTGGCGCACGGCGGCCGGGACCTGCTGCACCGGCGCCTGGCGGAGGGCGGGCACCGCGTCCTGACGGCCGACCTGACGACGGAGGACGTCGCCGAGACCCCGCTGCGGGTGGCCCGGGTCCTCGTCTCCGGACTGGTGCCGAACGCGCCCGCGGCCTTCGCGTACCTGGGGTGCCCGCGCTTCGGCCGGGCGGCGCTCGCCCGGGGCTGGCGCACCGAAACGCCGTCCACGGCGGGCGACTTCACGCTCGTGCCGCCGCCGCACATGTGAGGGCGGGGGCGACGGGCATGACGGGGACGAGCGCGATGACGGGGACGACCGGGCCGGTGACCGGGGCCGACGCCGCCGGGGCGGAGGGCGCCGGGGCGGAGGGCGCGGACGGCGCGCGGCGGCTGGTCCGGGAGGCGCTGGCGCGGGCCCGTTCGGGTGACGCCCCCGGCCCGGACACCCCGGCCGGACGCGCGCGCCCCGAACTGCCGGGCCCGCCGCTGCCAGTGCCCGCACGCGTCGACCGCGTGCTGCGGCACGCGCTGGCCGGGACCCGGTTCCGCCCGGCGGCCTCGGCGGGCGGGCTGCACCCCGTCGACACCCATCTGCTGCTGGGGTCGGGGTGCGGTCTGCCGCCGGGGCGCTACGCGTACGACCCGGCCCGGCACCGCCTGCACCGGCTGCACCGGCGTGGCGGTGGTGCGGTGCCGGTCGGGGGCGCGCCGGACGGAGCGGTGGCCGTGCTGACGGCCGTGGCGCGCAGGACCGTCTCCCACTACGGGCACCGGGCCTGGCCGCTGGTCCTCCTGGACCTCGGCCACGCGGCCGCCGCACTCGCCCTGGCGGGCGCACCGGCCGTGTCCCTGGACGCGCCGGGGGCGCTGCTGTCGGCCGCGCTGGGTGGCCGGGTGGCCGAACCGGCCCTCGCCGCCGCCCGGTTGACCCCGGGGACGGACGCGGGCGCGCTGCTGGAGTGGGCCGCGGGCGGGACGGACCCGGGTCCGGGCGGGGGCGTTGCCTCTGCCGGGGAGCGGAGTGACCTGGCGAGCGCGCGGGCCGTGCTGGGCGTGCTGGCGGCGGCGGGCGGGTCCGGGCGGCCGACGTGGTGCGCGGCCCCGGCGCCGTTGCCGGGGCATGTGCTGCTTGGGCGGCGCAGTGCCGAGCCGGGCTTCACGGGGGTGCCGGACGCCGATGCCCTGGCCTGCCTCCTGGCGGCGGCGGGTTCGGGCCCGGGGCGGGGTCCGGGGTGGTGCCTTGCCGTGGGGGGACCGGAACCCGGTCTGCTGGCGCTGGCACCGGGCGGCACGGATGGCGGGCCGGATGGCGGCCCGGATGGCGGGCTGGTCCGGGTCGCGCACGGGGAGGTGCTGCCCACGCTGGCCCTTTGGGGCGCGCGGCAGGGGTGGATCGCGGCGGCGGGGGCGGTGCTGCTCGCCCACGGCTGCCCCGACGACGCTCCGCCCGAGCGGGTGCGACGCGAGCACCTGGCCGCCGGGTACGGGGTCGGCGTCGCCCAGGCCCTGGCCACGGCGCGGGGGTTGCCGTCCCGGCCGGTCGGCTCCTGGCAGGACGCGGACCTGGGGGCGGCGTTGGGCGACGCGCCCGGCCGGAACCGGGTCCTCCACGGGCTCGCCCTCGGCCGGACGTTCGCGCCGCACATGTCCGCCCCACACATGTCGGCCCCACACATGTTGGCGGCACACATGTCTGCGACGCACACGTCCGCGCCACACGTGGCCGTGTCGCACACGTCCCCGTCGCACATGTCGGGGCGCCAGATGTCCCCACCACCCACATCGGGGCCGCACAACTGTCCACCACCCATGTCCGCCCCGCATACAACACCCGTACCGCGCCCTGGAGACGACGCCTCATGATGCTGCACCCCGAACTGCTGCGCGCCGCGCGCACGGCCCGTGCGCCGCTGCTCGGGGCGAGCGCTCTGCTCGCCGCCGTCGCGCTCACCCACCTCGCCCAGGCCGTACTGCTCGCCCTGGCCCTGGCCCGGATCGCGTGCGGCGACACCGCCGCGCTGCCGCCCCTGCTCGGCGGGGTGCTCGCCGCCGTCCTGGTGCGGGTGCTCCTCGCCCGCGCCCAGCGGCGTACCGCCGTCCGCGCCGGTTCGGCCGTGCGGACCCGGCTGCGCGACGACCTCCTCGCCCGGCTCGCCCGCACCGGGCCCCCGCGGGACGCGCACACCCGCGCCGGCGCGGTCCGGGCGACGCTGGTCGACGGCGTCGAGGGCGTGGACGCGTACGTCTCGCGCTATCTGCCCCAACTGCTGGTCACCTGCGCCCTGCCGCCGCTGCTGCTCGCCGCCGTCGCCCTCGTCGAACCCCTCGCCGCCCTCGCCCTCGGCCCCGCCCTGCTGCTCGCGCTGTTCGCCCCGCGCTGGTGGGACAAGCTCCTGGAGCGCCGGGGGCAGCAGCACTGGGGCGCGTACGAGGCCCTGTCCGCCGACTATCTGGAGGCCCTCCAGGGGATGCCCGCCCTGCGCGCCGCCGGCGCGGTGGGCCGGGTGCGCGAACGGCTGGAGGAGCGTTCGGCCGCGCTGCACCGGGCGACCGTCGCCAAACTGCGCGTCTCCCTGGTCGACACGGGCATCACCGATCTCGCGGTGCAGGGCGGCACGGTCGCCGCGGTCCTGGTGGCCTGCGGGTCCGCCGTGTCCGGGAGCGCCGCGCCCACGGGCACGTACCTGGTGCTGATGCTCGCCTCCGAGTGCTTCCGGCCCGTGCGGGACCTGTCGCGCGAGTGGCACGCGGGCTATCTGGGCGTCTCCGCCGCCGACGGCATCGCGGAGCTGCGCACGGCGCCCGGCGGTGTGCCGGACGACGGGACCCGCCCCGCCGAGTGGCGCACCCCGCCCGAGATCCGGTTCGAGGACGTCCGGTTCACCCACCCCGGCGCCGCCCGGCCCGCCCTGCGGGGCGTGGACTTCACGGCCCCGGCCGGGTGCGTCACGGCGGTCGTCGGGCCGTCCGGCGCGGGCAAGTCCACGCTGCTGGGGCTGCTGCTGCGGAACGCGGACCCGGACGCCGGCCGGGTGGTGGTCGGTGGCCACGACGCGGCCTCCTACACCCTCGCCTCGCTGCGCCGTTCGACGGCCGTCGTCTCCCAGCAGACCTACCTCTTCCACGGCAGCGTCGCCGACAACCTGCGCCTCGGCGCGCCGGATGCCGAGGACGCCGCGCTGCACGCGGCGGCGCGCGCGGCGGGCGTGCACGACGAGATCCTGCGGCTGCCCGAGGGGTATGCGACGCTCGTCGGCGAGCGCGGTGCCAACCTCTCCGGCGGCCAGCGCCAACGGCTCGCCCTGGCACGGGCGTTGCTCTCGGATGCGCCGGTCCTCGTCCTCGACGAGGCGACGAGCGCGGTCGACGAGCGCCGCGAGGCGGAGATCGTCCGCGAACTGATGCGCGCGGCGCGGGGGCGGACCTGTCTGGTGGTCGCCCACCGCCTGGACTCGGTCCGCCACGCGGACCGGATCGTCGTCCTCGACGACGGCCGGGTGGACGCGGTCGGCGACCACACCCGCCTGGCCGCGGCGGACGGCGTCTACGCCCGCCTGATCGGCGCGGGCGCGCCGGAGCGGGGGAGGGCGGCATGAACGCGACCCCTGCCCCGCGTCGCCCCGCCGCGGACCGGGCGCGCCTCGGGCACGGGTCTTTCGAAGGGCCCGCCCCCGCCGTACCGGACACACCCGGCCGTGCCCGGGGCGATGTGGCCCCGCCGGGACCGGCCGTCCCCGCGCCCGGGCCGTCCGCAGGGCCCGCGCGCCCCGGCACCGGCCTGCCCGGGCGCGGCCCCGAGATCGCCCCGGCGCCTTCCGGTGCTGACGTGACCGAGGGAGCCCCTGACACCGCCTGCGCCGCACCCCCACCCCCGTCCCCCGGCGGTCCGGACGCCGTCCCGCCCGGAGGCGAGCCCTCACGCGCCGACGCGCCCGAACGCGGGGCGCTGCGCGCCCTGTTGCCCGTGCTCGGGGCGCATCGGGGGATGACCGTGCGGACCTTCGGCGCCACGTTCGCCGGGCAGCTCGCGCTGGTCGTGCTCGTCACGCTCGCCGCGCACACGGTCGGCACGGCCGTCGTGGAAGGCGACCCGCCCGCGCCCGGCACGGTGGTCGCGCTCATCGGGCTGGTGCTGCTGCGCGCGTGGACGACCTGGCGGGAGATGGACCTCTCCCACGACCTCGCCTACCGGGTCCTCGCCGAACTCCGCGTGCGCGTCTTCGACGGTCTCGCCCGCAGCGCCCCCGCGCGGGTCGGCGGCCGCCGGAGCGGTGACCTGGCGTCGGCCGCGCTCGGGGACGTCGAGGCGCTGGAGTTCTTCTACGCGCACGCGGTGGCCCAACTCCTCGCCACCGGAGCCGCGTTCGGCGCGGGGAGCGTCGTGCTCGCCGTCCTCGACCCGTGGCTGCTCGCCGCCGTGCTGCCGGTCGCCGCGCTGCTGCTGCTCGCCCCGGTGCTGGAGGCGCCCGGCCGGGCCCGGCGCGGGGCCAGGACCAGGGCCGCGGCGGCGGAGCTGTCGGCGGAGACCGTCGAGACCGTCGACGGGCTCCGCGAGCTGCTCGCCTTCGGCGCCGTCGACGGCCGCCGGGCCCGGCTCCGCGCGCTGGGCGCGCGTCTCGGCGAGGCCCAGCGCGCCGAGGCGTCCCGCGAGGCGGACGCGGCGGCCGTGCGGGACCTGCTCGTCGTCGTGGCCGTCGTCGGAGTCGTCGCGGCCGCCGCGCACACCCTCGCCGGGGCGTGGGCCCCCGCGGCGATGGCGCTCGCCCTCGGCGTCCTCGCGCCCGTCGCCGACTCCGCCGCCGCCCTCGCGCAGGCGGGCGGGCTGCGGGCGGCCGCGTCCCGGGTCGGGGCGGCGGTGCGCGCCCCGGCCGTCGCGCCCGCCCCCGCGGCCCCCGTCGCGCCGCCCGAGGGGCCCCTCGGAGTGCGGATGCGGGGCGTCCGCTTCGACTACGGCGGCGCGCCCGTGCTGGACGGCCTCGACCTGGCCGTCCGGGCCGGCGAGACCCTGGCGCTGATCGGGGCGTCCGGCGCGGGCAAGTCCACCTGCGCGCATCTGCTCGCCCGCTTCTGGGACCCGCACCAGGGGGACGTGCTGCTCGGGCCGGACGCGGGCGAGGCCGTGGACCTGCGCGAGCTGGCGGACCCGGAGCTGCGCCGGCTGGTCGCCGTCGTCGGGCAGGAGGCGCCGCTGTTCCACGGCTCGCTGGAGGAGAACCTGCGCCTCGCCGCACCCGACGCACCGGCCGAACGGCTCGCGGAGGCGGCCCGGGTCGCGGGCGTCGACCGCCTGGCGGCGGAGCTGCCGGACGGCTGGGCCACCCCCGTCGGGGAACGCGGCACCACTCTGTCCGGCGGCCAGCGGGCCCGCGTCGCCCTCGCCCGGGCGCTCCTGGCCGACCCGCGGGTGCTGGTCCTGGACGAGACGACGGCCAACCTCGACGCGGAGGCGGACGCGGCCGTCGCGGCCGCCCTGCGGGCGGGGGCGGGCACCCGGACGACGATCCTCATCGCCCACCGCCCCGCCACGATCCGCCGCGCCGACCGGATCGCCGTCCTGGCGTCGGGGCGGGTGGCGCAGACGGGCACCTGGGACGAACTGACGCGGGAGGGCGGCGAGTTCACCCGCGTGACCCGCCGCGCCCCCTGACCCGGGCCCGGGCGGGGTCAGGGGCGGCCCCCGTCACGGCAGGAGCAGCGACTTCCCCACCGTCGCCCGCCGCGCCAGCGCCCCGTGCGCCTCGGCGGCGCGCGCCAGCGGGTACGTCGCGCCGATGGCCGGGCGCAGGCGGCCCCGCGCGGTCAGGGCCAGAGCCCGGGTGAGGAGGTCGTGGACGGCGGCCGGGGCCGGCGGACCGGACTTCAGCGCGTTGGTCACGCGGACCCCGCGCTCCCCGGCCGTCGCGGCGGGGATCTCGGTGAAGCCGCCGTCCGAGGTGTCGTAGGTGACGAAGCGGCCCCCGGGCGCCACCGTCTCGAAGACCGCCCGGCCGAGGTCCCCGCCCGCGCCGTCGAAGGCCAGGTCCAAGCCCGTGTCGCAAGGAGGTGTCCGGCGGATCTTGGCCGGGGCCACGACGCCTGGCACGGCACTCCCCCTGGCTTCGCCGGGAGGTACCCCCACGCCGCGTTGCCGCAATGCCTGAATAGCTCCGCTATGAAGGCATCCCGGCGCCTTGCGATGCGTCCCCTGGGCCCTTGCGGGCCCGGGGAGGCCCCATGCACCAGACGCCGCGTCCTGTCCGCCCCTGATCCGCCGGACACCTCCCAGTCTCCTCGCGGACCAGCCGGGGCCAGTCCTCGCGCGTGTAGTCGACCACGGTCTCCGCGCCCAGTTCGCGGGCGAGCGCGAGCTTGCGCTCGCCGCGTGCCGCCGCGACCACCCGGGCCCCCGCGTCCCGCGCCAACTGCACCAGCAGCGAACCCGCCCCGCCCGCGGCCGCCGCCACCAGGACCCGTTCGCCCGGGCGGATCTCCGCGTCCCCGGCCAGCGTCAGGGCCGTCACCCCGTCGTGGACCAGGGCCGCCGCCTCGGCGGGCCCCACCCCCTCGGGGACCGCGACCATCCCGTCCGCGGCGACGGCCATCCGCTCGGCGTAGCCGCCCTCGCCCCGGGCCACGACCCGGCGGCCGACCCACGCCGGGTCCACCCCCTCGCCCACGGACAGCACCCGCCCCGCGCCGCCCCCGCCGGGGACGTACGGCGGCCGGACGGGGAACCAGTCGCCGCCCCAGCCGCCGCGCAGCAGGGTGTCGAGGTAGATCACGTCGGCCGCCTCCAGGCCCACCACGGCCTGGCCCGGACCGGCCACCGGGGCCGGGACCTCACCGAGGACCAGCACCTCCGGACCGCCGAACTCGCGTACCTGGATCGCCCGCATCGCCACCACATCCCCTTCTCGCCGGCCGGTCTCGCCGGGCCCGTCAAAGGAAACGTAGAACCTCAAGCGCACTTGAGATCAAGGGTCGGAACAGGGACGGAATCCCGGGGGATTCCTCACACGATTGACACAGCCCACCGTGCGGGCAGCATGCTGTGAGTCCGGAACGGAAAAAGGGGAGGTCACGTGGCAGGTCGTCACTCCGAGCCGGGGCGCGGGGACGCCCGGGCCGAGGGAGCCGCGGAGCGGTCCTCCGCGGGCTCCTGGGGTGCGCGCCTGCACGCCCTGTGGATGGTCACGGAACGCATCGACGACGTGACGGCCATGGCCGACCACGTCTACGGGCTCCTGATCGACGAGCCGGGCGTCGTCGCCGTGGTCGGCACCCGCTGGCGCGGCGCGTCCCTGACGTACTACCGAAGACTGACCGAGGGCGCCGCGGACGGCATCCCGGTCACGGGTACGCCCGCCACCGCCGGCCCGGCCGACGGCACGGCCCGCGCCCGGGAGCTGTACGCGGACGCCGGCCGCACGGGCCCGGTCGCCGGCCGCACGGGCCCGGTCCTCTCCGACCACGCCCCGAGCCCGGCGGCCGGGCCAGGCACCCGACCCGGCACCGGCCCGGACCTCGCCCCGCCCGCCGGCGGGACAGAGCCCACCGGCCCCTTCGAGCCCGAGGCGCGGCTCTGCGCCGAGGCCGGCGCCCGCGTGGTGCTGGAGTCCCGGTTCGTCCTCGGCGGCGACGACTGGGCGGCCCTCTCCGTCGGCGTCGCCGACCCCGCCGACCTCACGCCCGAGCTGCGCGAGCGGCTGACCCAGGTCGCCGACGTGCTGGTGGCGATCAACAGCCGCATCCTCGCCACCCGCGCCCACGAGCGCCGCCAGGTCCAGGACGCCCTCCTCGCCGAGGCCTCGCTCCAGATGGACGAGAGCCTGGACGTCGCCGACACCCTCAGCCGGGTCGCCCGGCTCGCCGTCCCCGCCGTCGCGGAGGGCTGCGTGGTCCACCTCGCCGAGCCCGGCGCCGGACTGGAACCGGTCGCCTGGGCGCATGTCGCGGCGACCGGTCAGGACTGGCTCGCCGGTGTCGCCCGGGACGACCTCTGGCTCGGCGGGCTGCTCCGGCGCGTCACCGCCCGGCGCGAGGGGCTGCTGCTGCGGGGCGACGCCCTGGCCGAGAGCCCCTTCGGGCCCGGCGGGGACGGGCCCGGCGCCTCGGTCCGCGCCGTCAGCGTCAGACCCCTGCGCGCCCGCGGCCGCACCCTCGGCACCCTGACCTTCCTCTACGAACGCGTCGACGACGGCCTGACCGACCCGCAGATGCTGGACGACCTCGCCCACCGGGCGGCCCTCGCGATCCACACGAGCATCGTCCACGACCAGCGGCGCCGGCACGTCGAACAGCTCCAGCGCCATCTGCTGCCACCCGCCCTCCCCACCCACCCCGGGGTCCTGCTCAGCTCCGGGTACGCGGTCGGTGACGCCTCCCTCGACGTCGGCGGCGACTTCTACGACGCCGTCCTCCACGAGGACCGGGTGGCCCTGTTCATCGGCGACGTGTGCGGGCGCGGGGCGGAGGCCGCCGCCATGACCGGCCTCGCCCGGCACACCCTGCGCACCCTCCTGGAGGACGGCGTACCGCCCGGCCGCGCCATGGAGCGCCTGAACACCGCCCTGGTGCGCGACGGGGCCTCCCGCTTCGTCACCGCGCTGGTCTGCGTCCTCGAACCGGAGGACGGCGGCGGCTACCGCGTCACCAGCGCGGGCGGCGGGCATCCGCACCCCCTGGTGCTGCGTGCCGACGGCACGGTGGAGACGGTCCGGGTGCCCGGGATGCTCCTCGGGGTCGTGCCGGACGCCGAACACCCGCACACCGTGGCGCGCCTGGCCCGCGGGGACACCCTCGTGCTCTTCACCGACGGCCTGACCGAGGCCCGGGGAGCCGACGGGAGCATGTTCGAGGACCGGCTGGCGGACGCGGTCCGCCGCTGCGGCCGGGAACCGAAGACGGCCGCCGAGCGGCTGATCGACATGGCGGCGGACTTCAGGGCACGCGGCGACGACGACACCGCCGTGCTGGTGGCACATGTGGAGGAGAGACCGTGAGCCCGGTGTTCGGTGGCGAGACCGTGACCGACCACGACCGCGTCCTGGTGGTCGAGGACTCCGACGAGGACGCGGAGGCCATCGAACGCGCCCTCGCGTACACCCACCCCGACCTGCGGCTCGACTTCGTGCGCCGGGGCGAGAAGGTGGTCGGCACACTGCTGGCCTCGCCGACCCTGCCCGGACTGATCCTGCTGGACCTCAACATGCCCGGCACCGGCGGCCACAAGCTGCTGCGCGCCCTGCGCGCGGAGCCGAGGCTCGCCGGGATCCGGGTGGTGGTCTTCACCTCCTCCACGGCCCCGGCCGAGGTCGAGCGCTGCTACGAGGAGGGGGCCGACAGCTACATCTACAAGCCCGTCAACTTCACCCTCTTCCGCACCGTCCTCAAGGGCGCGGTCGACTACTGGCGCCAGTCCCGAGAGTGAACCAGAACGCCGTGCCCTCGCCCGGTGTGCTCTCCAGCCACAGCCGCCCGCGGTGGCGTTCCACGATCCGCTTGACGACCGCCGGCCCCACGCCCGTGCCGCCGCCCCGCTCGGCCGGTCCGTGCAGCCGGTGGAACAGGGCGGACACCGCCTCGTGCTGGTCGGCCGGGATGCCGATGCCGTTGCCGTTGTCCCGTACGACGACCGCCGTCTCCGCCGCGTTCCCGCCGGGCGGCACCACCGTCCCGGTGCCCACCTCGACCGTGCGCCGGTCGTGGTCGCCCGCGTACTTGGCCGCGTTCACCAGCAGGTTGACCAGGATCTCGTAGAGCCGGTCGCCGTCCGCGCGGACCACCGGCAGCTCCCCGCGCAGCACCGTCCCCCGCTCCTCGGCCAGCCGCGGCCCGGCGACCTCCAGGGCCGCGTCCAGCACCTTCGCCAGCGGCACTTCGCGCAGGAGGACGGCCGCGTTGGAGATCCCGCGCAGCGGCTCCTTCAGGTCGTGGGCGGCGGCGTGCGCGAAGGAGTCCAGGTCCGCATTGGTCATCCGCAGCTCCTCGTTGAGCCGCGTCAGGGTCTCCGCGTGCCGCAGGACCAGGCCCGTGAGCAGCCGCCACAGCACCAAGCCGTCGGCGCCCGCCAGTTCGCGCACGGCGTCCGTGTGCGCGGCCAGCGACTCGGACGGCCCGCCGTCCAGCAGGGCGGCGACCTCCGCGGTGCGCTCCACCGCCGTGTGCAGGGCCTCGGCGTGCTCCTTCTCCTCGATGACCGTGAGCTGCAACGAGAAGGCCGCGCCGAAGAGTTCGCAGGCCGCGCGGACCTCGGGGCCGGCCGGGCCGGGGTGGCCGCGTACCTCCGGTGGCCCGGGGTACACGGGCCGCACCGGCCGCCCGGCCCGGTGGACTCCTCCGCCGCGCCGACGCGGCGGAGGAACGGCGAGAGGCGACGAGATGGAACGACACGGTACGCACCGGCGGACGACGCCCCGCCCCGCCGGGGCGACGGACGACGGCGGCGGCCCGGCACCCACCGGGCCCCGGCCCCCCGGGCTCCGCGCGGACCCCGGCCCCGCCGGGGGCGGCCCGGATCGCGGGCGCGGCCCCTCGCCGGACCACGGGCTCGGCACGAGCCGCCCCGGCCCCGCCCAGGGCGGCGAATCCGCCCCGGACACCGGGCCTGGTCCGGAGCATCGGCCAGGCACTGGCCCCGGCCCCGCCATGCCCGCCGGGCGTGGCCCGGACCACCGGACCGCCCCCGGGCCCACCCGCAGCGCGGAGATGGACCCCGGGCAGGACCCGCGGCGCGATCCGCTGCTGCCCGGGACGCGGCAGCTCGCGCAGTTGCAGGCGCGCTGGCAGACGATCGCCTGGACGGCGCTGTGTCTGCTTCTCGCCCTCTGGGCCGTGTGGAGCGCGGTCGCGGCGGTGCGCGGTACCTCGGCCTGGGCGTACTCCGCCGTGGCCTGTCTGCTGCTGGCCGTCGCCGTCGTCCTCCGGGTCGCCGCCGTCCGCCGCCGGACGCGGTTGTGACGCGCCGCTGACGGCCCGCGCCCCGGACCGGCACCCCCGCTGAGCCCGCGGCACCGGCGGGACGGCCCGTACGGCCACGGCCCGGTGAGCAGGGCCCGCCACGGGCCGTCCCCACCGCACCCCCGCCGCCGCGCGGCCCGGGCCCGGGCCCGTCAGGACATCCGCAGGGCCAGGAAGAAGTCCAGCTTGTCCTCCAGCCGGGACAGATCGCGGCCGGTCAGCTGCTCGATCCGGCCCACCCGGTAGCGCAGGGTGTTGACGTGCAGATGCAGCCGGGCCGCGCAGCGCGTCCAGGAGCCGTCGCAGTCGAGGAAGGCCTCCAGGGTGGGGATCAGCTCCGCCCGGTGGCGCCGGTCGTAGTCGCGCAGCGGGTCCAGCAGCCGGGCCGTGAACGCGCGCCGTACATCGTCCGGGACGAACGGCAGCAGCAGGACGTGCGAGGCCAGCTCGTGGTGGCCCGCCGCGCAGACCCGGCCGGGCCGGGCGGCCGCCACCCGGCGGGCGTGCCGGGCCTCCTCCAGCGCGCCGCGCAGCCCCTCCGCCGAGTGCACGGCCGCGCTGACGCCCAGGGTGAGGCGCCCGTCGTCCGCGAGACCCGCGGACAGCGGGGCGCGCACCGACTCCAGCAGCGCGTCCGCGTGCAGCCCCGCGTGCACCGGCGGCGCCCCGCCGGTCTCCGCGCCGTCCCTGCCCTCGGCGCCGGCGCCGCCCGCCGCCTCCGCGCCCGCATCCGCCGGGCTCAGGGCCGGCAGCGGCACCAGCGCGATCGCCTCCTCGCCGGTGTGCGCGACGGCGATCCGGTCCGCCGGGTCGGGCCCAACCGTGGCGGGGTCTACCAGGACCTCCTCCAGCAGGGCCTGGGCCATGGCCCCGGACCCGCCCTCCGGCTCGGCCGCCCAGTCCACCCGGGCGACCACCACCTGCCAGTGCGGGGCCGCGCCCAGACCCGGCAGCAGCACCGGCGCGGCCACCCGCAGCCGGGCCGCGATCTCGGCCGGCGGGGCGGCCGCCTGGACCAGCTCCAGCACCTCCTGCGCCAGCCGCCGCCGTACCGTGCGCGCGGCCTCCCGGCGGTCGCGTTCCACCGCGATCAGCTGGGTGACGCCCTGGAGCAGGTCCAGCCGCGCGGCCGGCCAGTCGCCCGCGTCCGCCTCCACGGCGAGCAGCCAGTCCGCGAGGACGCTCTCCCGTACGTCCCGGACGGCGGGCGCCGCGCCCCGCGCGGTGTTGCGGACCGGGAACAGGGAGTACGCGGTGCCGTCGAGGGAGACCCGGTGCGGGGCGCGGCGGCCGGCGCGGACCGCGGCCAGGTGCTCGCCCGCGAGGGCCGCCCCGGCGGCGGGCGGCAGGTCCGCGCCGGCCCCGGCGATCTGCCGGCCGGTGGGGGAGAGGACCCAGGCCCGCAGGTCCAGGTCGGAGCCGAGGAGGTCCAGGACCGCGTCCGGGCCGCCGCCCGCCGGACCGGAGGTCATCAGCCTCCTGTGCCTGTCGACGACGGCGGCCAGGTCCCCGGCCCGCTCGCCCGACACCTGCCGGACCACGTACTCCGTGATGGTTGCGAACGCAACGGATTCGTTCACCGCGAAGAGCGGCAGCCGGTGGCGCGAACACGCCTCGACGAGATCGTCCGGGATGTCGCCCAGCTCCGCCTCGCCCGCCGCGAGCCCGGCCACCTGCGCGCCCGCCAGGATGCGCACGAAGGGCTCCGAGTCCTCCGGGCCGCGCCGCCAGGCCAGGCCCGTGAGCACCAGCTCGCCGCCGGAGAGATAGCGGCTCGGGTCCTTGAGGTCGGTGGTCATCACCCCGCGCACCCCGCGGTCGAGCTCGTCCTCGCCGCCGAGCAGCCGCAGCCCCAGGGCCTCGGTGTCCAGGAGTGCGCGCAGCCGCATGTCGTCGCCGCCGATCTGTCTCGTCGTAGTCGTGGTGGTCGTCGTCGTGGTGGCCGTGGGGCTCGCCCGGGCCGGACGGGCAAGGGTCGCCCCATGGCTGATACCGGACGGAAGGCATGGCCACGGTTTCCGGGAAGAAACGGCGAGGTTGCCGATCTCCGTCTTTCGTTCGAATCTACAAGACGAGGGAGGCGACCAGCCAACTCCTTCATGGTTTCGGTGACTGCACCCCGCCCCTCGGCGCTTGTGTACTGGACCACATCGCGTGAACAGCACATGAACATCCAGTCGAGGGCCGGCCGTCCCGGGCCCGTTGCGACGGACCCCGATCAGAACGCTCAGCAGAAGCGCTCAAGCAGCAGCTCAAGCAGAAGAGAGCCATTCATGGACTTCCTTCGTCCCGCAAGCTGGGAGGAGGCGCTCGCCGCGAAGGCGGAGCACCCCACAGCAGTGCCCATCGCGGGCGGCACCGATGTGATGGTCGAGATCAACTTCGACCACCGCCGGCCCGAGTACCTCCTGGACCTCAACCGCATCGGTGAGCTCACCGAGTGGGAGGTCGGCGGCGAGAGCGTCCGGCTGGGTGCCTCCGTCCCGTACACGAAGATCATGGAGCATCTGCGCGCCGAGCTGCCCGGCCTGGCGCTCGCCTCGCACACCGTCGCCTCCCCGCAGATCCGCAACCGCGGCGGCGTGGGCGGCAACCTCGGCACCGCCTCCCCGGCCGGTGACGCGCACCCGGCGCTGCTCGCCGCGGGCGCCGAGGTCGAGGCCGAGTCCGTGCGCGGCTCCCGGCTCATCCCGATCGACGAGTTCTACACCGGGGTGAAGCGCAACGCCCTCGCCCCGGACGAGCTGATCCGCGCCGTGCACATCCGGAAGGCGGACGGCCCGCAGCAGTACTCCAAGGTCGGCACCCGCAACGCCATGGTCATCGCGGTCTGCGCGTTCGGCCTGGCCCTGCACCCCGATACCCGGACCGTGCGCACCGGCATCGGCTCCGCCGCGCCCACCCCGGTCCGCGCCCGCGAGGCGGAGGACTTCCTCAACGCCGCGCTGGACGAGGGCGGCTTCTGGGACAGCGGCGCCATCATCACCCCCTCGATCGCCAAGCAGTTCGCGGAGCTGGCCTCCGGCGCCTGCAACCCGATCGACGACGTGCGGGGCACGGCGAAGTACCGCCGCCACGCGGTGGGCATCATGGCCCGCCGCACCCTCGGCTGGACCTGGGAGCAGTACCGCGGCACCGCCCGCACGCTGGAAGGAGCGGCATAGGCATGCGCGTCAACTTCACCGTCAACGGACGCCGCCAGGAGGCGGACGACGTCTGGGAGGGCGAGAGCCTCCTCTACGTGCTGCGCGAGCGCCTCGGCCTGCCCGGCTCCAAGAACGCCTGCGAGCAGGGCGAGTGCGGCTCCTGCACCGTCCGCCTGGACGGCGTCCCGGTCTGCTCCTGTCTCGTCGCCGCGGGCCAGGTCGAGGGCCGCGAGGTCGTGACCGTCGAGGGCCTCGCCGACTTCGCCAGGCAGCGCGAGCAGCGCGCGGAGCACGGCGGCTGCGCCACCGGCGCCTGCGGCTCCGGAGCGCCCGCGGCCGGGGGCACCAGCCTCCAGGACGCCCAGCAGTGGCAGGCCAAGGGCACCGACTCACAGACCGGCGAGGGCACCGAACTCTCCCCGATCCAGCAGGCGTTCATCGACGCCGGCGCCGTCCAGTGCGGCTTCTGCACCCCCGGCCTGCTGGTCGCCGCCGACGAGATGCTGGAGCACAACCCCTCGCCCACCGACGAGGACATCCGCGAGGCCCTGTCCGGCAACCTCTGCCGCTGCACGGGCTACGAGAAGATCCTGGACGCCGTCCGCCTCGCGGCCGCCCGCCAGGAACGCCAGGGAGAGGCGGTCTGACCACCATGGCGCTGAATCCACGGGCCGCCGCGGCCCCCGCCGGCACCCCGACCGAGGTCACCCAGGGCTCGCAGACCCGGGGCGGCATCGGCGAGTCCACCCTCCGCCCCGACGGCACCCTCAAGGTCACCGGAGAGTTCGCGTACTCCTCCGACATGTGGCACGAGGACATGCTGTGGGGCCAGATCCTGCGCTCCACCGTCGCGCACGCCGAGATCGTCTCCATCGACACCTCCGAGGCCCTGGCCCAGGCCGGTGTCTACGCGGTCCTCACCTACGAGGACCTGCCGACCGAGGTGAAGAACTACGGCCTGGAGATCCAGGACACCCCCGTCCTCGCCAACGGTGTGGTCCGCCACCATGGTGAGCCGGTCGCCCTGGTGGCCGCCGACCACCCCGAGACCGCCCGCCGCGCCGCCGCCAAGATCAAGGTGGAGTACCGGGAGCTGCCCGTCGTCACCGACGAGGCGTCCGCCACCGCCCCCGGCGCGCCGCTGCTGCACCCCGGCCGGGACGACCACCACGCGGGCCACGTCCCGCACCCCAACATCGTCCACCGCCAGCCCATCGTCCGCGGGGACGCCGACGAGGCCGCGAAGCGCGCCGATGTGATCGTCTCCGGCGAGTACACCTTCGGCATGCAGGACCAGGCCTTCCTCGGCCCCGAGTCCGGCCTCGCGGTGCCCGGCGAGGACGGCGGCGTCGACCTGTACGTGGCCACCCAGTGGCTGCACTCCGACCTGAAGCAGATCGCCCCCGTCCTCGGCCTGCCCGAGGAGAAGGTCCGGATGACGCTCTCCGGCGTCGGCGGCGCCTTCGGCGGCCGCGAGGACCTGTCCATGCAGATCCACGCCTGCCTGCTGGCGCTGCGCACCGGCAAGCCCGTCAAGATCGTCTACAACCGCTTCGAGTCCTTCTTCGGCCATGTCCACCGCCACCCGGCGAAGCTCTGGTACGAGCACGGCGCGACCAAGGACGGCAAGCTCACCCATATGCGCTGCCGGATCGTGCTGGACGGCGGCGCCTACGCCTCCGCCTCCCCGGCCGTCGTCGGCAACGCCTCCTCCCTCTCCGTCGGCCCCTACGTGGTCGAGGACGTGGACATCGAGGCGATCGCCCTCTACACCAACAACCCGCCCTGCGGCGCGATGCGCGGCTTCGGCGCGGTCCAGGCGTGCTTCGCCTACGAGGCCCAGATGGACAAGCTCGCCAAGGCCCTCGGCATGGACCCGGTCGCCCTTCGGCAGCTCAACGCCATGGAGCAGGGCACCCTGCTGCCCACCGGCCAGCCCGTGGACTCACCCGCGCCCGTCGCCGAGCTGCTGCGCCGTATCAAGGCCCGCCCGCTGCCGCCCGAGCGCCAGTGGGAGACCACCGAGGGCGCCGACGTCCGCGCGCTGCCCGGCGGCCTCTCCAACACCACCCACGGCGAGGGCGTCGTCCGCGGTGTCGGCTACGCGGTCGGCATCAAGAACGTCGGCTTCTCCGAGGGCTTCGACGACTACTCCACCGCCAAGGTGCGCATCGAGGTCATCGGCGGCGAGCCCGTCGCCGTCGTCCACACCGCGATGGCCGAGGTCGGCCAGGGCGGCATCACCGTCCACGCGCAGATCGCCCGCACCGAACTCGGCGTCACCCAGGTGACCATCCACCCCGCCGACACCCAGGTCGGCTCCGCCGGCTCCACCTCGGCCTCCCGCCAGACCTATGTCACCGGCGGCGCGGTCAAGAACTCCTGCGAGCTGGTCCGCGAGAAGGTCCTGGAGATCGGGCGCCGCAGGTTCGGCTCCTACCACCCGGCCTGGGCCACCGCCGAACTCCTCCTGGAGGGCGGCAAGGTCGTCACCGACGGCGGCGAGGTCCTGGCCGACCTCGCGGACGTGCTGGAGAACGAGGCCGTCGAGATCGAGGCCGAGTGGCGCCACCGCCCCACCGAGGCGTTCGACCTGCGCACCGGCCAGGGCAACGGCCACGTCCAGTACTCCTTCGCCGCGCACCGGGCCGTCGTCGAGGTCGACACCGAACTCGGCCTGGTCAAGGTGATCGAACTGGCCTGCGCCCAGGACGTCGGCAAGGCGCTCAACCCGCTGTCCGTCGTCGGCCAGATCCAGGGCGGCACCACCCAGGGCCTGGGCGTGGCGGTCATGGAGGAGATCATCGTCGACCCCAAGACGGCCAAGGTCAGGAACCCGTCGTTCACCGACTACCTGATCCCCACCATCCTCGACACGCCGACCATCCCGGTCGACGTGCTCGAACTCGCCGACGAGCACGCCCCCTACGGGCTGCGCGGCATCGGCGAGGCCCCCACCCTGTCGTCCACCCCGGCCGTCCTCGCGGCGATCCGGAACGCGACCGGGCTGGAACTCAACCGGACGCCGGTACGCCCCGAGCACCTCACCGGCACCTGATCGCCCGGTTCCGTCGCGGACCCCCGGGCCGCTCCCGGGCCCGCGACGGAACCGGACCGCACCACCGCAGCACCGCAGAACCCGTACGAACGCACCACCGCAGGACCCCGCAGTAACCGCAGGACCGCAGTAACCGCAAGACCCCGCAGAGCACGTTCATCTCGGGCCGTCCCCCGGGTCGTGCAGCCGAAGCACCTTCCCAAATCCCGCCATCCACAATCTCCACGGCGGGTGCCCCTGTGAACCTTGGGAGTAGGCACCATGACCCAGCAGTCCACCGAGCCGCGGACCACGGCGGAAGACGCCGGCGCCGGCACGCGCCAGCCCGCCGGAAGATCCTGGCTCGACCGGTACTTCCACATCACCCGGCGCGGTTCCACCGTCGGGCGCGAAGTCCGCGGCGGCATCACCACCTTCATGGCGATGGCGTACATCATCCTGCTCAACCCGGTGATCCTCTCGGTCCCGGACGTCAACGGCGGGCGCCTCGACGGCGACCAGCTCACCACCGCGACCGCGTTCGCCGCGGCCGCCACCACGATCGTCATGGGCCTCGTCGGCAATGTGCCGCTCGCCCTCGCCGCGGGACTCAGCGTCTCCGCCGTCATCGCCTTCCAGGTCGCACCCGAGATGACCTGGGCGAACGCGATGGGCATGTGCGTGATCTACGGTCTGGTCATCGTGCTCCTGGTCGTCACCGGCCTGCGCGAACTGATCATGAACGCGATACCGCTCGCCCTGAAGCACGCCATCACGATGGGCATCGGCCTCTTCGTCTGCCTCATCGGCCTGGTCTCCGCCGGGTTCGTCACCTCCATGCCCGGACCGGGCGGTGTCGCCGGGGCCAAGCCCATCCAGCTCGGCACCCATGACATGCTCACCGGCTGGCCGGTCCTCTGCTTCTCGGTGACCGTGCTGCTGATCTTCGTCCTCCAGGTCCGCAAGGTCCCCGGCGCCATCCTCATCGGCATCGTCGGCGGCACCGTCTTCGCCGCCCTCGTCCACCAGTTCGCCGGGCTGGACCGGGACGCCTGGGGCGGGCTCAACGCCCCCGAGCTGAGCGGCTCCATCGTCAGCGCCCCCGACTTCGGGCTGTTCGGCAACGTCTCCTTCAGCGGCATCGGCGACATCGGCGGCATCACCGTCGGCGTCATCGTCTTCACCCTGGTCCTCGCCGGCTTCTTCGACGCCATGGGCACCATCATCGGCATCGGCCAGCAGGCCAACCTCGCCGACGAGAAGGGCAAGATGCCCGGCCTGAACCGCGCCCTCGCGGTGGACGGCGCGGGCGGCGCGATCGGCGGCTTCGCCGGCGCGTCCGGACAGACGGTGTTCATCGAGTCCACCGCGGGCGTCGGCGACGGCGCGCGCACCGGCCTCGCCAGCGTGGTCACCGGCCTCGGCTTCACCCTCTGCCTGTTCTTCACCCCACTGGCGCAGCTCATCCCCTCGCAGGTCGCGGCGGCCGCGCTGGTCGTCATCGGCTCGATGATGCTGACCAACGCCCGGCACATCGACTGGACCGACTCGGCGACCTCCGTCCCGGTCTTCCTGACGACCGTGCTGATGCCGTTCACCTACTCGATCACCGCCGGTATCGCGGCCGGTGTCATCGCCCATGTCGTCATCAAGGCGGCCCAGGGCAAGGTCCGCGAGATCGGCTGGCTGATGTGGGTGCTCACGGCCGTCTTCCTCGCCTACTTCGCGCTCAGCCCGATCGAGGGCTGGCTCGGCGTCGGGTAGCCGGCCCCGCGCCCCCTTGCCCGCCCCACTCCGACACTCCGAGGAGAAACCCAGATGCTGGACATCGCCGAAGAACTCCACCGGTGGGTCGAGCAGGGACGCGCCTTCGCCGTCGCCACGGTCGTCGCGGTCGGCGGCAGCGCACCCCGCCAGCCCGGGGCCGCGCTCGCCGTCGACAGCGAGGGCACCGCGATCGGCTCGGTCTCCGGCGGATGCGTGGAAGGCGCGGTGTACGAGCTGTGCACCCAGGCGCTCCAGGACGGCCGGACCGTCCTGGAACGCTTCGGCTACAGCGACGAGGACGCCTTCGCCGTGGGCCTGACCTGCGGCGGCGTGATCGACGTCCTGGTCACCCCGGTCCCCGCCGACGCCCCCGCCCGGGAGGTGTTCGCGGCCGCGCTGGCCGCGGCCGCCCGAGGGGAGGCGGCGGCGGTCGCCCGGATCACCGACGGCCCCGCCGACCTGGCCGGCCGGGCCCTGCTCGTCCGGCCCGGCGGCGGGTACGAGGGCACCCTCGGCGGCCACCCCGAGCTGGACCGGACCGCCGCCGGGGAGGCCGCGGCCCTGCTGGACGCCGGCCGCACCGGCACCGTCGTCATCGGCGCGGACGGCTCCCGCTGCGGGCAGCCCCTGACCCTGCTGGTCGAGTCCAGCGTCCCGCCGCCCCGCATGATCGTCTTCGGGGCCATCGACTTCGCCTCCGCGCTGGTGCGCGCGGGCAAGTTCCTCGGCTACCACGTCACCGTCTGCGACGCCCGCCCGGTCTTCGCGACCCGGACCCGCTTCCCCGACGCGGACGAGATCGTCGTCGACTGGCCCCACCGCTACCTGGACGCCACCGCCGTCGACGGACGCACCGTGCTGTGCGTCCTCACCCACGACGCCAAGTTCGACGTCCCGCTGCTGGAACGCGCGCTGCGGCTGCCCGTCGCCTACGTCGGCGCGATGGGCTCCCGCCGCACCCACGAGGACCGCAACCGGCGGCTGCGCGAGGTCGGCGTCACCGAACTCGAACTCACCCGCCTGCGCTCCCCGATCGGGCTCGACCTGGGGGCGCGCACCCCGGAGGAGACCGCGGTCTCCATCGCGGCGGAGATCGTCGCGACCCGGCGCGGGGGGTCGGGCGTCTCCCTGACCGGGGCGCACACGCCGATCCACCACGACGGGCCGGACGCGGTGGCGGGGCGGATCGGGTCGGTGGCCTGAGGCCCCCGCCCGGTCCCGCCCCCGCGTAATCCGCTACCGCGACGGGCGTACGCGGACCAGACTCGTCGTATGACGCACATCGTGAGCACCGGCACGGACACGGACATGGACGCGTTCCGGGACGCGGCCACCACCTGGGCGGCCGGCGGCCCCGGCGGACACGACGAGCGCGCCCGCGAGCTGGCCGCCCGGCTGCCCGTCCGGACCGTCGTCCTCCTCGAAGGCCCGAGCGACGCCGCCGCGGTCGACGCCCTGGCCGGGGCCCGCGGCCGGGACCTGGCCGCCGAGGGCGTCTGCGTCCTGCCGATGGGCGGCGCGATGAGCGTCGGCCGCTTCGCCCGCCTGCTCGGCCCGGCCGGTCTCGGCCTGCGCCTCACCGGGCTCTGCGACGAACGCGAACGCCCCTACTACGCCCGCGCCCTGGACGGGACCGGCGCCTCGTTCCACGTCTGCGCGGCGGACCTGGAGGACGAACTCATCCGCGTCCTCGGCCCCGCCCGGGTGACCGAACTGATCCGGAACGAGGGCGAAGTCCGCGCCCTGGAGACCTTCCTGCGCCAGCCCGCCCAGCAGGGCCGCGCCCCGGAGCAGCAGCTCCGGCGCTTCCTCGGCACCAAGAAGGGCCGCAAGATCCACTACGGCCGGGTCCTCGTCGAGGCGCTGGCCCCGGACCGCGTCCCGGCCCCGCTCGACGCCCTCTTCGCGGACCTCCGGACGCCGGACGCCCGCACACACCCCTGAGCAGACTCCTGAACGCCTCCGCCTGCCGCTGAACGCCCGGCCGCCCCCGCCCGTATCACCCGTCGGCCGGGGCGGGTCCGCCGCCGGTGCGAGGAGTGGGCAGCAGCAGGCAGTCCCCGGGAGGCATGTCGTGGCCGGCAGCAACGTCACCGCACTGTTCCGCGCGAGCACCGCGCACAGCCCGTCGTACTTCACCCTCAGCCGGGCGGGCGGCGCGGCCGGCGGGGAGATCACCGACTTCTGCATCCCCTGCAATCCGTACTTCCCCACGCCCGCCATGTTCGACGAACTCGGCGCCCGGCTGCGGGACATCCTCACGTACTACCCGAGCAGCGCCGACACCGTCACCGCCGAGCTGTGCCGGGTCCTCGGGCTCAACCCGCAGACCGTCGCGATGGGCAACGGTTCCACCGAGCTGATCACCTGGATCGACCACCTCCTCGTCCGCGAGTCCCTGGCCGTGCCGGTGCCGACCTTCGGCCGCTGGACCGACCAGCCCATGGAGACCGGCAAGCGCGTCGACATGCTCCTGCTGCCCGAGGCGCGCGGCTTCGCCCTCGACGTGGACGCGTTCGTCCGCTTCATCCGCAGCCGGGGCTCGCGCGCCGCCGTCGTCTGCAACCCGAACAACCCCGACGGCGGGCTGCTCACCAGACCCCAGGTCCTCTCCCTCCTCGACCAGCTCCACGACCTCGATCTGGTGGTCGTGGACGAGTCCTTCCTGGAGTTCGCCGACGAGGGGCCCGAGGTGAGCGTGGTCGCCGAGGCGGTCCTCCGGCCCAATGTGATCGTGCTGCGGAGCCTGGGCAAGAACTTCGGCCTGCACGGCGTCCGCTTCGGCTACCTCGTCGCCAACCCGGCCCTCGCCGGCCGGGTGCGGGCCGCGCTGCCCAAGTGGAACCTCAACTCCTTCGCGGAGGCCGTGGTGTTCATGCTCGGCGAGCACGGCCGGGAGTATGCGCAGAGCCTGCGGCAGGTGTGCCGGGACCGCCACGACATGACCCGGACGCTGGCCCAGCTGCCGGGCCTCACCGTCTACCCCTCCCAGGGCAACTTCGTCTACGTCCGCCTGCCCGAGGGCGTCGACGGAACGGTCCTGCGCGACCGGCTGCTCGCCGAGCACGGCGTCCTGATCCGCGAGTGCGGCAACAAGATCGGCAGCTCCAGCCGCTTCGTCCGCCTGGTGGTGCGGCCGGAGCCGGATGTGCGGAGGCTCGTCGGGGCGATGGAACAGGTCCTCTACGGGCAGCGGGTGACGGCCCCGACGCCGCCGGTGCCGGAGGCGGCGCGGCCGATGCTGGCGGGGGTGCCGGCGGGGGGCCTCGCCGAGCCGGTGGCTGCCGTCGCCCCCGCGACCGGGCCCGTTCCCGTGCCGCGAGCGGTCGTCCCCGAGTCCGTGGCCCCTGCCCCCGCCGCCCTCGTCCCCCTGCCCCCACCCCTCCCCCTGCCGCTGCCCACTCCGGACGCGGAACCCCAGGCCGCCCCGGCGCGGCTCGGGCCGCCGCCGTCCCCCGAGCCCGGAGTCTCCCGGCCCGGCCTGGCCCGGGCCATGACCGCGGGCTACAAGTCCTCCGGCACGGCGGCCGTCGACCGCCTGATCACCGGCACCTGAGCCGGACCGGCCGGGGCGGGCCGGACCCCGTCGCGGCCGGCACCTGTCCGTGAGCCTGAGCCTCGGTAGCGTACGGCCATGGCGACGAAGACCCCGCACCCGCACCCCGTGCTCGGCACCCGCGCGCTCAACCGGGCCACGCTGGCCCGCCAACTCCTCCTGGAGCGCGCGGACATGGACCCGGTCGCGGCCGTGACGCACCTCGTCGGGCTCCAGGCGCAGAACGTCAAGCCGCCCTATCTCGCCCTCGCCGCCCGCCTCGACGGCTTCGACCCCGAGACGCTGTCCACGGCCATGGCCGACCGGACCGTGGCCCGGATGGTCACCCTGCGATCCACCATCCACACCCACACCGCCGACGACTGCCTGGGCCTGCGTCCCCTCGTCCAGCCCGCCCGCGACCGCGAACTGCACCAGTTCCTGGGGCGGCTCCCCGGGGTCGACCTGCCGCGCCTGGCCCGGCTGACCCGCGAACTCGTCGAGGAACACCCGCACACCATGGCCCAGTTGCGGGACGCCCTCACCGTCCACTGGCCCGACGCCGACCCGCCCGCCCTCTCCGTCGCCGCGCGCTGCCTCCTCCCGCTGGTCCAGGTCACCCCGCGCGGCCTGTGGGGGAGGAGCGGCCAGGTCGCGCTGACCACCGCCGAGCACTGGTTCGGCCGCCCCGCCGAGGAGACCCCCGACCCGGACGGCACCGTCCTGCGCTACCTCGCCGCCTTCGGCCCCGCCTCGGTCAAGGACTTCCAGACCTGGGCCGGCCTGACCCGGACGCGCGAGGTCTTCGAACGCCTCCGCCCCGACCTCCTCGTCTTCCACGACGCCCGGGGCACCGAACTCTTCGACCTCCCCGACGCCCCGCGTCCCGACCCGGACACCCCGGCCCCGCCGCGCCTGCTGCCCGAGTTCGACAACCTCCTCCTGTCCCACGCGGACCGCGCCCGCGTCGTCTCCGCCGACCACAAGCCCCGCACCTGGAAGGGAAACCAGGCCTTCCGCACCTTCCTGCTGGACGGCTTCGTCGCGGGCCTTTGGCGCACCGAGGCCACCACGTCCGCGGCGTTCCTCACCCTGGAGCCCTTCACCCCCCTCACCCGCCCCCAGCGCACGGCCCTGACCAAGGAGGCCCACCGCACCCTGACCCTCCTCCACCCGGACCTGCCGGGGGACGTGAGGGAGGGTGTGGTGCGCGACTGACGTGCGGAGCTCAGTCGAGATCACCTGGAGACCGCCGTGACCAACCCGACCTGGGACGACCTGCCCGCCGCGGTGCTCGCCCGGCTGGAGACCGACCTTGACCCCACCGGGTCCACCACGCCCGTCCCCGGTGGCTTCACCCCCGGCGTACGGGTCCGACTGCCGACCGGCGGCGGTGCCGTGTTCATCAAGGCCGTTCCGGCCGAGTCCGGGGCCGCGGAGATGTACCGGGCGGAAGCCGCCGCCAACGGAGCACTGCCGACGGGGGTCGGCCCGCGGTTGCTCAGCTCGTTCGAGGCCGCCGGGTGGGTGGTGCTGGTCTTCGACTTCCTCACCGGCCGCCACCCCGACCTGACCCCCGGTTCCCCGGACCTGGAGCCCGTCCTCGACGCCGTCAGCCGCCTTCACGCACCGCTCACCCCGTGCCGGCTCCCCGGCGTCCCGGACCTCACCACGAACCCGGTCCTCGCCGAAGCGGACCACCGGCACTTCAGCGGTGACACACTGCTCCACTGCGACCTCCGCGCGGACAACCTCCTGATCACCGAGGACGGTGGGATCCGGGTTATCGACTGGGCCTGGCCCCACCGAGGACCTGCCTGGATCGACACCGCCTTCCTCGTGCCGCAACTCGTCCTCGCCGGACACACAGCCGCCGAAGCGGAGGAGTGGGCCGGCAGGGTTCCCGCCTACCGACAGGCCGACGACACCGCGGTCAGTGCCTTCGCGACTGCCCTGACCGAATACTGGGTCGCCCGCGCGGCACAGGGTCCCCCTGATCTGCGGGCGTATCGGGCCCGTGCCGTCGACGCGGGGCGCGCGTGGGCAGGCCATCGGTCGGCAAGGTGATACCGGTGGCGGTCCGTTGTCCGCGTCAGCGCAGCTCCGCCGTGTCCAGGTCGATGCCGAACGGCTCGGGCAGCCGGATCACCGCTCCGAACGGGTGTGGACCGTCGACCCTGGTGTAGCCGAGCCGCCCGGGCTCCGCGAACAGGGTGACGCTCTGCTCCTGGCGGTCGACCAGAAGGTAGAGCGGGGCGTGGTACTCGGCGTAGCGCCGTCGCTTGACGACGAAATCGGTGTCCCGATTGGACTCCGAGGTCACCTCCACCACGAGCAGGGTGTCCTCGGGAAGCAGGGCGGTCGCGCCCTTCGCCCGAGCCGCGGGGACGACCGCGATGTCGGGCACGTACCAGTTGGACGACCCGGGGAGATCGAGATTCCCCGACCCGGTCACGCACCCCAGCTCCCGGGCACGCGGGCGGATCTGGTCCCGGATCGACTCCGCCGCCGCTTCGTTGTCCCAGGTAGGCGTGACGGGCTCGATGATCCCCTCGATGACCTGGGCGCGGTCGTCCCTGATGTGCTGGACGGCGTACTTGAGCGCCCGTTCGGGGTCCACATTGCCGTAGTCGGCCGCTGCGCTCATCGTCAGTCCTGATGTCCCGGGCCGGTCCCGCCCGTCCGTGCCAACGGGGCGGGCGGCTCGCCGTCGGATCGTCCTCGTGCCGGAAGCGGAGTCCAGCCTAGCCGGACCCGCGACGAGGCGGGCTCAGCCGGCCGGCGGCGTCGGCGGACGCACGCCGAACCACTGTTCCGCGCCGAACTCCTCGAAGCGATCCCGCTCGGTGAAGCCCAGCTTCAGCGCGAGGCGCAGCGCGCGGGTGTTGGCGGTCTGGGTGCGGAGGACGACCGGTTCGCCGGGTAGGGCGCTCGCGAACCAGTGGAGGGCCGCCGCGCACGCCTCGGCGGCGTAGCCGTGGCCCCATGCCTCCGGCAGGAAGAGATAGCCGAGTTCGGCCTCCCCGGCGGACGGGCCGAGGTGGCCCGGGCGGTCCGGGGTGCGGCGGTCGAGGGTGACCGTGCCGATCATCGTGCCGTCGAGGTCGACCACGAAGACGCCGGGGCGCCGCCCGGGTGTCGTGGGCACCGCGCGTTCGAGTTCGGCACGGGGGCGGGGGCCGCCGAGGTAGGCGCGTACCTCCGGGGAGGCGAACAGCTCGATGAACCGCGCGCGGTCCCGGGCCTCGGACTCGCGGAGGAGGAGCCGCTCGGTCGTGATCGGGGCGGGTGGCCAGGCGACGGGTCCGAGTCCGGTCATGGCAGGCAACCCTACGGCAGGGCCCCCGCCCGCCGGGCGGCCGTCACCGCCTCCAGGCGGGTGCGGGCGCCGAGTTTGCGCATCGCGGAGCGGAGGTAGCTCTTGACGGTCTCAGGGCGCAGGCCCAGCCGGGCCGCCGCCCTCGCGTTGGTCGCGCCGGTGGCGACGCAGGCGAGGACGTCCAGCTCACGCGGTGTCAGCGCCACCCCGCCGAGGCCCGGTTCCAAGGGGCGGCGGGGCGGCGCGGAGGCCGTGGCCAGGCGCCCGCAGACCGCGAGGAGTTCCTCCCGCAGGGCCGGGTCCGTGATCCGCGGGGCGAGGGCGCGGAGGGCGCCGTGGGCCTCGCGGACGGTCTCCCACGCGCCCGGCGGGACGCCCTCGGCAGGGGCAGCCGCCGACAGCAGGGCGCGCGCCTCGTCCCCGACCGCGAGCGCCTGCTCCACGTCCCGCGCCGCCGCCACCGCCGCGTCCAGCACCCGGTCGCCCAGGACGTGCGGGCTGCGCAGAGCCCCGTACAACACGCCCCGGACCGTGCGCCGGACCACCACCGGCACGGCCACCACCGAGCGCAGCCCCTCCGCCGCCACCGGCTCGTCGTAGTCGTGGGTGATGGTGCGCGCCTCGGGGTAGTCGGTCACCGCGCACGGCCGGGCCAGCGCCATCGCCCGCCCGCCGAGCCCGTTGCCGCCCCGGATCGCCAGCCCGCGCAGCGCGCCCGTCTCCGCACCCGCCAGCGCGGACAGCCGCACCGGACCGGCCGGCATGCCCCCGGCGGGCAGCAGGCCGCCGAAGGCGACGGGCAGACCGGTCGCCCGCCGCAGCCGCAGCAGCGCCGCCCGCAGTGCGACCGCTTCGCCGGGTCCGCTCACGCGTTGTACCTCCTGCCGGCCGGGGTCGGCCGCCGCCTTCCGGACGACACCCCCGTCCGGGGGTGGTGAGACCCGCGTCACCGATTACACGATGGCGGCGTCCGGTTCCGCAACGAGCGTGGGGGGGGGGGGGGCGCCCCGCCCCCCCCCCCCCCCCCCCCCCCCCCCCCCCCCCCCCCCCCCCCCGGGCCCGGGTTGTTTGGGGGGGCCCCCCCGTGCTCAGCCACAG
>NZ_JBEXXN010000049.1:0-54694 GCF_040630445.1 Streptomyces sp. NPDC005805 | reverse complement strand
TCGAGCCGCACGGCCCCATCGAGACCGAAGCAGCCCGACGCCTCACCGAAGACCTCAACCACGAGTGATCAACGGCTTACCCAACACTTTCTCAGAGCGCTCCGACGATGTCCTCGACCCGGGCCTTCGCGTCGCCGAAGAGCATCGAGGTGTTCTCCCGGAAGAAGAGCGGGTTCTGCACGCCCGCGTACCCGGAGGCCATCGAGCGCTTGAACACGATCACCTTGCCGGCCTCCCACACGGTGAGCACCGGCATGCCGGCGATCGGGCTGGCCGGGTCCTCGGCGCCGGCCGGGTTCACCGTGTCGTTGGCCCCGATGACGAGGACGACGTCGGTCTCGGCGAAGTCTCCGTTGACCTCGTCCATTTCGAGGACGAGGTCGTAGGGGACCTTGGCCTCGGCGAGGAGCACGTTCATGTGTCCGGGCAGGCGGCCGGCCACGGGGTGGATGCCGAACCGGACGTCGACACCCCGGGCACGCAGCTTCGAGGTCAGCTCGGCGACCGGGTACTGCGCCTGGGCGACGGCCATGCCGTATCCGGGGGTGATGACCACCGACCGTGCCGCGCCCAGCAGTTCGGCGGCGGACGCGGCCGTGATCTCCGTGTGCTCGCCGTACTCGGCTTCCGAGCCCGTGGGCGCCTCGATACCGAAGCCCCCGGCGATGACGGAGACGAAGGAGCGGTTCATCGCCTTGCACATGATGTAGCTCAGGTAGGCGCCCGAGGAGCCGACCAGAGCGCCGGTGACGATCAGCAGGTCGTTGCTGAGCAGGAAGCCCGAGGCGGCCGCGGCCCAGCCCGAGTAGCTGTTGAGCATGGAGACCACGACCGGCATGTCCCCGCCGCCGATCGAGGCCACCAGGTGCCAGCCCAGCGCGAGCGCCAGGACCGTCACGGTGATCATCAGCCCCGGGCCCGGGGTGATCACGAACCACACCGTCAGGGCGACGAAGAGGACCAGGGCGCCGAGGTTGAGGGCGTTCTTGCCCGGCAGCACCAGCGGCTTGGAGTCGATCTTCGCCGCCAGCTTCAGATAGGCCACGACCGAACCGGTGAAGGTCACTCCGCCGATGAACAGGCCGATGAACACCTCCGCGTGGTGGATGCCCAGGGTGCCGAGCGCGTCCAGGGCGGCGGCCTCCGGGCCGTCGGGATCGTGCTCGACGCCGAGGAATCCGTTCCAGCTCACCAGCACGGCCGCCAGGCCCACGAAGGAGTGCAGCAGGGCGATCAGCTCGGGCATGCCGGTCATCTCGACGCCGCGTGCCCGCTGGAGGCCGATGAGCGCGCCGGTCAGCATCGCGGCGGCCATCAGGCCGAGGGCGGCGCCGCCGATGTCGCCGTCCACCGCGAGGACGACCGAGGCGAGAAGGGCGACGCCCATGCCGAGCATGCCGAAGGCGTTGCCCAGCCGGGCCGATTCGTGCCGGGAGAGTCCTGCCAGCGCGAGGATGAACAGCAGCGCGGCGACAAGGTAGGCCGCCTGGGCGGCGATAGTCGTAGACATGTCAGCTCCGGTTGAACATGGCGAGCATGCGACGCGTCACCGCGAAGCCGCCGAAGACATTGATACTGGCCAGGAGGATCGCCACCGTCGACAGCGCCGTGACCGCGGCGCTGGTGTGCCCGGTCTGCAGGATCGCGCCGACGACGACGATCCCCGAGATGGCGTTCGTGACGGACATCAGGGGTGTGTGCAGGGCGTGGTGCACATGCCCGATGACGTAGTAGCCGATCACGATCGCGAGCACGAAGACCGTCACATGGGGCAGGATCGCCGCCGGCGCGAACGCGGCGATCAGGAAGAGCGCCAGGGCGCCGATCGCCACGCCGCCGAACTTCCGCCCGGGTGTCGTCTCCGGCTTCTCCGGCGCGGGCGGCACCGGCTTCGCCGCGGGCCCCGGGGCCGGCGCCGCCGACACCTCGACGGGCGGCGGCGGCCAGGCCGGCTCGCCCCGGCGCACGACGGTGACCGAGCGCTGCACCGGATCGTCCCAGTCGAGGACGAGGCTCCCGTCCTTCCCGGGTGTCATCAGCTTCAGCAGGTTCACCAGGTTGGTGCCGTACAGCTGCGACGCCTGCGCCGGGAGCCGGCCCGCGAGGTCGGTGTACCCGATGATCGTCACGCCGTTGCCGGTGCGGATCTTCTCGCCGCGTACGGTTCCCTCGACGTTGCCTCCGTTGGCGGCGGCCATGTCGACGATCACCGAACCCGGCTTCATGCTCGCCACCATCGCGGCGGTGATCAGCGTCGGCGCGGGGCGTCCGGGGATCAGCGCGGTGGTGATGACGATGTCGGCCTCGCGGCACTGGGCGGCGTAGAGCTCGGCCTCGCGCGCCCGGTAGTCGTCGCCCATCTCCTTCGCGTAGCCGGTCTTCGAGACCTCCGCCTCGGGGGACTCGATGGAGAGGTACTCGCCTCCCAGCGACCGGACCTGGTCGGCCACCTCGGGCCGGGGGTCGGTCGCCCGCACGACCGCCCCGAGCGAGCCCGCCGCGCCGATCGCCGCGAGACCCGCGACGCCGGCGCCCGCCACCAGCACCCTGGCCGGCGGCACCTTGCCCGCCGCGGTCACCTGGCCGGTGAAGAAGCGGCCGAATTCGTGCGCGGCCTCGATGACGGCCCGGTAGCCCGCGATGTTCGCCATCGAGGACAGCACGTCCATCGACTGGGCCCGGCTGATACGGGGTACGGCGTCGACCGACAGGGCCGTGAACGGCCGGCGGGTCAGATCGTCCACCATCGCCTGGTCGAAGACCGGTGCGAACAGGGCGATCACCGTCGCCTCCGGCCGGACCCGGTCCAGCTGCGACGGAGCGGGAGCGTTGACCCCGAGCACCACGTCCGCCGTCACGGCGTCACCCGTACTCGCTCCGGCGGCCTCGTACGCCTCGTCGGTGAATCCGGCCGCGACGCCCGCGCCGGGGTCGACGACCACCTCGTAGCCCAGTCCGCGGATCTGTTGGACGGTGGCCGGTGTGGCCGCGACGCGGCTCTCACCTGGCCGTTCTTCCTTGAGGACTCCGACAATCACGAGTGTTCTCCGTTCGCTGCGTCAACCGTCAACGTCGTGTTCCCGAGCCGGATCGGAAAGGGCGCCCGGTGATCCCGGGCGCGCCGATCAGCTTGGCGGGCCGGGCCACCGCCTGAACAGCTTCCGCAGGTGAGGTGTACGCAACATTTAGCCGGGGCCGGGAACGGGGAGGGGCGACTCGGCGCGGTGCCCGGGGCACACAGCGTGCACGCCCCCGGGCGGCACAGGCGAAGGTGCTACAACTGGGGAGATGAGCTCCTCCCGCCTCTCCCGCCCGGCCCACCGGTGCGGTCGAACCTAGGCAGACGCTTCACGAGCGTCGCCGGGCAGGTCTTCGTCCTTCAGGTGGCGATCGTGGTGCTGCTCGCCTCCGGAGCGCTGCTGGCCCTGGTGCTGCAGTCCCGGTACGACCTCGACCAGGAGGCGCGCAACCGGTCGGTCGCCGTGGCGGAGACCTTCGCGCACGCCCCGGGCCTGCAGGAGACGCTCAGGTCGCCGGACCCCTCCGCGGTCCTCCAGCCCCTCGCCGAGCGGACGCGCAGAGCAGCGGGGGTGGACTTCCTGGTGGTGATGGACACCAGCGGCATCCGCTACAGCCACCCCCAGCCGGACCGCATCGGCAAGCGGTTCGTCGGCACGATCGAGCCCTCGCTCGCCGGCCGTGTGCACACCGAGAGCGTGGACGGGCCGCTCGGCAAGGAGATCCAGGCGATCGTGCCGGTCACCTCACCGACGGGCGAGGTCGTCGGGCTCGTCTCCGCGGGTCTGACGGTGGAGAGCGTGACGGGCGTGGCCGACCGTCAGCTCCCGGTCATCCTCCTGGCGACCGGCACCGGTCTGGCCCTCGCCACCGTCGGCTCCGCGCTCATCAGCAGACGGCTGCGCCGCCAGACCCACGGGCTCGGCACGCAGGAGATGACCCGCATGTACGAGCACCACGACGCGGTCCTCCACGCCGTGCGGGAAGGGGTCCTGATCACCGACGACAGCGGGCGGCTGCTCCTGGCGAACGACGAGGCGAGCCGGCTGCTCGGCCTGCCGGGCGATGCCGAGGGCCGTCCCGTCGACCAGGTGGACATGGACCACCGCATGGCGGAACTGCTCCTCTCCGGCCGGGAGACGACCGACGAGGTGGTGGACGCCGGGGACCGGCTGCTCGTCGTGAACCAGCGGCCCACCCGGCCCCGGGGCCGCCCCCAGGGGGCCGCGGTCACCATCCGCGACTCCACCGAGATGCAACTCCTGAGCAGCCGGGCGGAGACGGCCCGCAGACGGCTCAGGCTGCTCTACGACGCCGGGGGCGAGATCGGCACCAGCCTGGACGTGGTGCGCACCGCGGAGGAACTGGCCGAGGTCGCCGTCCCCCGGTTCGCGGACTTCGTCACCGTCGACCTGGCCGACCCGGTGCTCTACGGGGAGGAGCCGGGGCCCGACGCCGACATGCGGCGCACGGCGGTGAGCGGCATCCGCCCGGACCATCCCCTGTATCCGCTGGGCACCCTGATCGACTTCCTGCCGTCCACTCCGCAGGCCCGCGGCTACGGCACGGGCACGGCCGAACTCGTACCGGATCTCGCCGAGGCGCCCGGCTGGCACGCCCAGGACCCGCCGCGCGCCTCGGCGATCGTCGGCTACGGCATCCACTCCCTCATCGCGGCTCCGCTGAAGGCCCGGGGGGTGGTCCTCGGGGTGGTGAACTTCTGGCGTTCGGAGAAGCCGGAACCTTTCGACGAGGACGACCTGTCCCTGGCCGAGGAACTCGTCGGACGCGCCGCGATCACCATGGACAACGCCCGCCGCTACACCCGTGAGCACCATCTCGCCGTCACCCTGCAGCGCAGCCTGCTGCCGCACGACCTGCCGGAGCAGAGCGCCGTGGACGTCGCGCACTTCTACCAGCCGGCCCAGTCCGGGGTGGGCGGGGACTGGTTCGACGTGATCCCGCTGCCGGGCAGCCGCGTGGGGCTGGTCGTCGGGGACGTCGTGGGACACGGTCTGCACGCCGCCGCCACGATGGGGCGGTTGCGCACGGCGGTGCACAACTTCTCCTCCCTGGACCTGCCGCCCGACGAACTCCTCGCCCGTCTCGACAACCTCGTCCAGCGCATGGACCAGGAGGGCAGCGCCCCCGGGCGGCGGTGTCATGGGCGCGACCTGCCTCTACGCCGTCTACGACCCGGTCTCCCAGCTCTGTGTCATGGCCCGGGCGGGGCACATGCCGCCGCTCGTCGTCGCGCCGGACGGCACCACCACGATCTGCGAGCTGCCGGCCGGTCCCCCGCTGGGACTGGGCGGCATGCCCTTCGAGACCACGGAGCTGCGTCTCGCGGAAGGCAGCCTGCTGGCCCTGTACACCGACGGGCTGGTCGAGGAGCGGAACCAGGACATCGGCGTCGGCCTGGAACGGCTGCGGACGGCGCTCGGCCATCCCGGCCGGGACCCGGAGGCGAGCTGCCGTGCCGTGCTCGACGCGCTGCTCCCCGGCCGGCCGGCCGACGACATCGCCCTGCTCGTCGCCCGTACCCGGGTCCTGGACCCCGACCGCGTCGTCCAGTGGGACGTGCCGTCCGACCCGAGCGAGGTGGGGGTCGTGCGCGGCCTCGCGGCGGAGCAGCTCACCCGCTGGGGCCTGGCGGAGCTCGTCTTCACCACGGAGCTGATCCTCAGCGAGCTGGTCACCAACGCGCTGCGGTACGGCACCGCGCCGGTGCGCGTCCGTCTGCTCCACGACCGCAAGCTGACCTGCGAGGTGTGGGACGCCAGCAGTACCGCCCCGCACCTGCGGTACGCAGCCTCCACGGACGAGGGCGGCCGCGGGCTGTTCCTGGTCGCACAGCTGAGCGAGCACTGGGGTACCCGGTACACCCCGGAGGGCAAGGTCATCTGGGCCGAGCAGTCGCTGTCCGCCGACGGCGCCGACCTGTCCTGGGACACGCTCCCGCCGCCGGGGCCCATCATCTGACGGACATGCGTGAGGGCCGGGTCGGATGATCTCCGACCCGGCCCTCAGCTGCGACTCTCACGAGTCGGGACGACAGGATTTGAACCTGCGACCCCTTGACCCCCAGTCAAGTGCGCTACCAAGCTGCGCCACGTCCCGGTGCCCGTGACCTGGGGTTTCCCCCGGCCGAACGCGCACGAGAACCATACCGCACTCGGGCCGGTGGTCACGAACCCGTTTCACCGGGGCGCGCGGCACTCGACCACACGGGCGAGCGCTTGACCTCAAGCTTGGTCGAGGTTGCCCGGTGGAGCCATGACCACGACAGAACTCACCCCCGGGCGATGTGGCCCTCCTCGACACCCTGGACGGCTGGACGGTCCATGTCCCCGGCCACCCCGACGAGGCGGAGGCCCTGCTGCGGGCGGCCGTGACGGGCGAGGACCGGGTGTACGTACGGCTGTCGATGCAGCCCAACGAGACCCCGCGGCCGGTCGACGGCACCCGCTTCCTGACCGTGCGCGACAGCGGGGGCGGGCCGGTCGTGGTGGCCGTCGGCCCGGTGCTGGACGACGTCCTCACGGCGACGGAGGGCCTGGACGCGACCGTCCTGTACGCGACGCCGTGCGCCCCCTCGACGCCGCCGGGCTCCGCGCGGCGGTCGGCGACCGGGCCGCGGCGGACGTCGTCCTCGTCGAGCCCTACCTCGCGGGCACCTCCACGGCCGCCGCGAACGACGCCCTGGCGGAGGTGGCGCACCGGGTGCTGGGGCTGGGCACGGCCCGCGCGGAGCTGCGCCGCTACGGCACGATCCCGGAGCACCTGGCTGCCCACGGCCTGGACCCGCGCGGCCTTGCGGGAGCGGATCACGGCGTTCGCGGGGCGCGGCGACGGGGGGCGATGAGGCTGGGACACCCGCCCGGCCCGGGCGGGTGTCCCAGCCGGACGAGCCGTCACGCGGGTGCGGCCCGCTCCTCGTCCGGCGTGCCGGACGAGTCCCCCGGTCGGGGCGCCGACACCGAGCCCGTCAGCCGGTACTGGCGCGCCTGCGCCCGGTACATCGTCGCGTACCGGCCGCCCCGCGCCATCAGCTCCTCGTGCGTGCCGGACTCCGCGAGGCGCCCCTTGTGCAGGACGTGACTCCTCCCCCGGATAATCCCGGGGGGCTTCTCCTGTCGGTGGCTGTGCCACGTCGGGAAGGACCAGCCCGGCCCTGAGCGCGACGTTCCAGGCGCCCACACGGTCGGCGTGGTCGATGTGCCGGCATGAGGTGCACTGGAACTTTTCGCCGTCGCGGTTCCCGCCGTCCACGTGCCCGCGTGCGGGGCAGGTGCGGGAGGTGTTGCGAGGGTCGACCGGGATCAATACACGAGCGGCGCTTTCAGCCTTCTGCGCGAGGATGCCCAGGAACACCCCCAACCCGCGTCAAGAATACTGCGGTTGAGCCCGGCCTTGGCGACCTTCTCCACCGCCCGGCGGTGCCTGGCGCTCCGCTCCCCGCAGCGGTCCGGCGCCTGAGCCGGCGAAGGGAGCCCGTGCGCCGGGGCGGACACTCCGGCCACGGCCTCAGGGCGGTCGATGTTCAGCTGTTCGATCGCGCGGTCCGGGTAGAGGCGGGCCAGTGTCGTCTTCACCGCCGCGTCCGCCCGCTGGTCGCCGAAGTGGGCGCAGACGACCGCGCCGTTGCAGAGGTAGTAGTTGGCGTAGGAGGCGAGGAAGTCGGGGTCGCCGGAACGGATCCGGTCGTAGTCGGGGCCCTGGAGGCGCATGGTGTCCATCGGGATGCCGGTGGCGGAGGTCGAGGCGGACAGGATGCTGTACTGCCGCCGCGCGTCGCGGGCGTAGGCGTCGTCGTCGGACGCGAGGGGATCTGCACCAGGGCCTCACCGGGGGCGAGAAAGCGGGACGTGGCGTCGACGTGGTTGTCGGTGATGTCCTGGCCGCGGACGCCGTCGAACCAGATGACCTTGGTGGCGCCGTACGCCGCCAGCATGGCCGACTCCACCTGGCGCTCGGTCATTCCGGGGTTGCGGTTGCGGTTCACCAGACTGCTGCGGGTGGCCATGAGGGTCCCGGCGCCGTCCTGTTCGATGGCGCCGCCCTCGCCGACGAGACCGGCGAAGGTGAAAGCCGTACGCGTCCTCGTCGCGGAGGCGATTCACCGGCTCCCGGATACACCCTGTTCTCAGGACAACGCGCGAACCCGCCCCGGTGACGGGCCCCGATGCGAACCCCGCCTCGCACGATGCCCCCGCCCCGGATCCCGGGCCGCGCAAGCTTACGATCGGAGACCCCGTTGTCCCGGTTCCTCTCCACCTACGCGAACTTCTCCATCGGCAACGACGCGGTGTACATGCCCCGCTTCGGCGACCGGAAGGCCGACGACCGGGCTCGGGGGATCCTGCACGAGCACCTCCCCAAGCGGGACATCGTCCCGGTGGAGATCGACACCGTCGCCACCGGAGGCGGCGGCATCCACTGCGCCACCCACGACCAGCCGGGCGAGCCGGTCGACTGAGCGCCGTCTCGCACCGCGTGGGTCACACCGCGTGGGTCACACGGAGTTTCGACTGGCCGTGCGGCAGCCGCTCCCAGTCGTCCATGAAACGGGCGGTCAGGCCGTGCCGCGCGGCCAGCCGGACGAGGGTGTCCGTGCGGTAGTAGAAGTCCTCGCCGAGGACCTGGTGCTCGCCCGCCTCCGTGCGGTCGTAGGTGAAGTCGAAGAAGCCGCCGGGCGCGAGGATCCGGCCGACGTGGGCGAGGCACTCGTCGATGACCTCCAGCGGCGAGTGCGAGAAGACGCTGTGCGCGTGGACGACCGTGAACGCGGCGTCGGGGAGGAAGTCCAGCGTCAGGTCGTCGACCGGCGTCAGGTAGGGCAGCTTCTCCTGGAGGCCGTACCGGACAAGGGTCCTCTTGGCCTCGATGAGGATGTCCGGCGAGATGTCGATCCCGTGGTAGTGCCCCGGCTCCAGATGGTCGATGAACCGCCAGCCCGCGCGCAGGTTGCCGCAGCCGATGTCCAGCAGCCGGTCGTGCGGCTGGAGCCCGTGCTCGCGCAGGTAGTCGAACTGCATCTGCCCGATGGCGAGCCAGCGTTCGCGCGACGGGCCGCCGCCGACCGCCGCCTCCGGGCTCCGCGCGGTGTCGGACGCCATCACGGCCCGGTAGTACGCGATGTGGCCGCCGCCCCGGTGCCGCAGCCGCAGCCACGCGTCCCGGCCCGCGCGGCGCAGATGGGGCACCACACGGCGGGGATGCCGCAGGGCGTACCGCACCTTGTGGCCGAGCCGTGAGCGGTTCACCGACAGTCGACGCGATGCGGGTGCTTGCTGCATGACGGCCTCCGTAGCCATCGGTGGGCTGCCCCCTTCCGGATGCTAGCCAGGTCGGACGGCGCCCGCAGGGGGCTCACCCGTTCGGCCCCGCCCGGATCCGCCCGGGCTCGGTCCCAGACGCCCGTTCTCGTTCGGAACCGCCCGGAACGCGTGTTGCGCCGGGTGGGACCGCCGCCCACCTGCAGGCTGGCCGCCATGCGGGACAGAGGCGTGATCCACGAGGTTCGACCCGGTACGCACGGCACGACGGGCGGGGCGGGCCGCGCCCCCTCCGCCGGGGCCGCCCCGGGGAATCCGCTGCCGCTGCTCGCGGCCGTCTCCGCCGCCTTCACGCTCGTCCATCTCACGCTGATCGCTCCGGGGCTCGGCTGGGACGAGACGGTGTACGTCAGCCAGGTGAGCCCCCAGGCACCGGCGGCCTACTTCAGCGCGCCGCGCGCCCGGGGCATCACCTGGCTCGTCGCTCCGCTCACGGCCGTGACCACCTCGGTCACGGCGCTGCGCCTCTGTCTGGCCGTGCTCGCGGGCTGCGGACTGTTCCTCGCGCTGTGGGCGTGGCGCCGGCTGCTGCCCGCGCCCGTTCTCGCTGTCGCGGGCGGGCTGTTCGCCGGTCTGTGGATCACCATGTTCTACGCCTCGCAGGCGATGCCCAACCTGTGGGTCGCCTACGGCGCGCTGGCCGCCGTCGGCTGCTTCCTCCGGGTCGTGCGGGACCCGGGAGACCGGTGGGCGGCCGCCGGTCTGGCCGCCGGAGTGGCGTTCGCCGCGCTGATGCGGCCGACGGACGCGGTGTGGCTCGCCCTGCCGCTCGCAGCCGCAGCGCTGGTGCCCCGGATCCGGCGGCGGGGGCTGCCACTGGCCGCGCTCGGCGCGGGCCTGGCGGCCGGGTGCGCCCCATGGGCCGTCGAGGCGTACCTCTCGTACGGCGGTCTCGCCGCCCGGCTGGACCGCGCCAGTGAGATCCAGGGCCGGCTGGGCTGGTACTTCGCCGTCGACGACCATGTCCGCGCCCTCGGCGGGCGGACGCTGTGCCGCCCCTGCGATGTGCCCTGGCGGTATCCGGCGGCCGCGCTGTGGTTCTTCGCGCTGCCCCTGCTCGTGGCGGCGGGTGTGCGGGCCGCTGCCCGCGACGGCGGCCGCCGCCGCACGGCGCTGGTGCTCGCGACGGTGGTGGGCGCGGCACTGGCGGCGCCCTACCTGTTCACCGTCGGCTACGCGGCGCCGCGTTTCCTGCTGCCCGCGTACGCGCTCCTCGCCCTGCCCGTCGCGTACGGCCTGGTCCGGGCGTGCCGGCCCCGGCCGCGCGGGCGGCGGCTGGTGGTCGGGCTCGTCGCCGTGGCCCTGATCGCGCACCTGGCGATCCAGTACCGGCTGGCCGACAGCACCGCCGACCGGGTACGCCGAGAAGCGGCCGACCTCGGGCGGGTCGCGGCCGAACTGCGCGCCCTGGGGCTCCGCCCGCCGTGCGTGGTCAGCGGTACGGAGTCGATCCGCGTCGCCTTCCGCACCGGCTGCGCCTCCCGCCAGCCCGCCGGCCCCAACCGGAGCATCACCCCGGACGAACTCGTCGAGACCGCGCTCCGCCGGCCGGTCGCGATCCTGGTGCCGGACGGCGTCCCGCCCCCGTCGTACGCCCGCGACTGGCCGGCCCACCCGCTGCCGGACCTGGGGCGGTGGACGGGGCTGCGCGCGTATGTCTCCGTCAGTCGGGCTGCTTCTCCAGATGCGCGAGGACGCGGTTCGAGATCAGGGCGATCGCGGCGAGTTCGTCCTTGGTGAGGGCGTCGACGAACAGCCGGCGAACATGCTCGACATGCAGGGGCGCGGCCTCTTCGATCGCCGTGCAGCCGGCCGGGGTGGCGACGATGAACGCTCCGCGCCCGTCGTCGGGACACTCTTCCTTCTCCACCAGTCCGCGCTTCGCCATCCGCCCGACCTGGTGGGACATGCGGCTCTTCTCCCACTCCACCAGCTTGGTCAGGTCCATGAAGCGCATCCGTCCGCCGGCTTCGGTGAGCTTGGCCAGGACGATGTAGTCCGACGCGGACATCCGCGAGTCGCTCTGCATCTTCCGGGAGAGACGCCCGATCAGCTGCTCCTGCATGCGGATGAAACCGCTCCAGGCGGCCTGCTGCTCCGGGGTCAGCCAGCGAGGTGATGCGTTCATGGACAGAGCGTAGCGAGATCGCCGACGGCTCCTCCAGCCAGCCCGAACCAGGGCTAGTTGACCCTTCAACGACTGACCCTCTCATGATGATGACGCGTCAACCAAATAGTCGGAGGCCGCCGGCCGGTCGACCCGCCGACGCGGACTTCCAGGAGGGGAAACTCGTGAGCACCGAGAACAAGGAGCAGAAGCCGATCAACAGGACCCTGATCAACACCTGGCAGGACGAGCGGGTGGTCGATGCCGTCAAGGCGACCGGCCGCAGGAAGCTGATCATCGCCGGCCTCTGGACGGAGATCTGCGTGGCGATGCCGGCGATACAGGCGGCGGGCGAGGGCTTCGAGGTCTTCGCCGTCACCGACGCCTCGGGCGGAGTCTCGAAGGAGGCGCACGAGATGGCGGTGTTGCGCATGGTCCGGGCGGGCGTGGTCCCGATCACATGGATGGCCGTGCTCGGCGAGTGGCAGCGCCACCGGGCCCGCGAGAAGACCGTACAGAGCGCCGCCGAGATCCAGCTGGAGCACGGCGGTGCCAGTGGTGTGGCCTTCGCCTGGGAGTTGCAGCTCCTGGCCACGCCCGCCGACGGCGCGGTCCGAGCTCGCCGCCCCGGCGCCGGCAGGCGGCATCCGGTCCGGGTCGGCGCGCTCCGGGGCGGCGCCGGGGCGGACCGCGGCGCGCCCACATCGGTCCCGGGCCCCGGGGACGTGACGGGTCAGCGGTAATCGGGATTGGCGTAGTCGGGGCGGCAGCCGGCGTCCCAGGCCGAGCGCTGGTTGCCGTAGGTCGGGAACCCGCCGGCACCGCGGATCATCGACGCGAGGTGGAGCAGGTTGTACGTCATGAAGGAGATGTTGCGGTTGGTGAAGTCGTTCTCGGGGCCGCCGGAGCCCTCGTCCAGGTAGGAGGGACCCGGGCCGACCTCGCCGAGCCAGCCCGCGTCGGCCTGGGGCGGGATGGTGTAGCCGATGTGCTGGAGGCTGTAGAGGATGCTCATCGCGCAGTGCTTGAGGCCGTCCTCGTTGCCCGTGACGAGGCAGCCGCCGACGCGTCCGTAGTAGGCGTACTGGCCCTGCTCGTTGAGCACGCCGGAGTAGCCGTAGAGCCGTTCGATCACCCGGCGGGTCACCGAGCTGTTGTCACCGAGCCAGATCGGTGCGCCGATGACCAGGATGTCGGCGGCGAGGACACGGCGGAGCAGTGCGGGCCACTCGTCGGTGCCCCATCCGTGCTCGGTCATGTCCGGCCGGACGCCGGTGGCGATGTCGTGGTCGACGGCGCGGATCTGGTCCACGCTCACGCCGTGCGCCTCCATGACGGCCACGCTGCGGTCGATCACGCCCTGGGTGTGGCTGCGGTCGGGCGACCGCTTGAGGGTGCAGTTGATGTACACCGCGCTCAGCCCGGTGAAGTCGGGCTTCTCGCCCGCGGGCGCGTTCGTCATGGTGATCCTTCCGGCTGTTCCTTCGTCCTGTCGGCCCGGCGGGTCGGGGCTCCTGGATTCGAGCTCCCACTCGACGACGGCGGCCTTCGCACAAGGAAAAATAGGCTCCCCGGAAGCCGATTCGGGTGGCGACACCACTGCCGTGACGGCAAACGGCGCCGGGGCCCGTCCGACCGTGGTGGTTGATGCATCATCTACACTTCATGACACTTGACACGTCAACCACACAATCGCCCGTGCGAGGGTGGTGGTCCCGAGGCCGGCCCGATCGGGCCGGCCGGCATCAAGCGGTCGCGCGGACCTCGGAGCCGGCGACCCCTTATCGAGTGGCGGAGCATCTGCGGTGGACATTTTCATCATGGGCATCACCGGTGGCGTCGGCGGTCTGCTCGCGCGGAAACTGCGCTCGCGAGGAGACGCAGTCCGCGGGCTCGTCCGCCGGGACGACCAGCGGGCCGAGCTCGCGACGCAGGGCATCGACACACGAGTCGGCGATCTCTCCTCCATGACCGTGGAGGAACTGGCCGCGGCGTTCACGGGCGCCGACACGATCGTCTTCAGTGCCGGATCGAACGGCGGTAGCAAGGAGGTCACCAAGGCCATCGACGGCTCCGGGGTCACGAAGGCGATCGCGGCGGCCGGCCTGGCCGGCGTCGAACGCTTCGCCCTGGTCTCGGTCCTCCCGGAATCATGGCGGGAACGCGACCTCGGCGAGGAGGTCGAGTACTACTTCGCCGTGAAGAAGGACGCGGACATCGCACTCAGCCGCAGTGAGCTCGACTGGCTGATCCTCCGACCCTCCCTGCTGACCGACGGCCCGGGAGTCGGCACCGTGTCCCTGGGGCCCGCGGAGTTCCACGGACAGATCACCCGCGACGACGTGGCCGGCACCCTCGCCGCACTGCTCCACGAGCCCGGCATCGGTCGGCAGATTCTCGAACTCAACACGGGTTCGACCCCGATCGACGAGGCGGTTCGGGCGAATATCCGCCGGACGCGGACGTGAAAGGATCTCCCAGGAGGGGTCCGGCGAATCAGGAGCGGGGCGGGTTTCGGCGGGGCGAGAGCGTCGCGTTGGGCAGTTCCGGGGCGGGCAGCCGCTTTCCGGCGTAGCCCTCCACCTCACCGAAGCGGTCGGACGCCGACGCCCAGTCCTCGCGGGCCCGCACGATGTCGTCGTGGCTGCGGCCGATGAAGTTCCACCACATGACGGTCTCCTCCTCGAACGGCGGTCCGCCCAGAAGAACGACGCGGGCCCCGGTCGGGGCGGTGTTGCGGAGGGTCAGCGAGCCGATGCCCGGACGCAGGTACCCGAGCTCGGCCGGGCTCAGTACGGTCCCGTTGAGTTCGACGTCCCCCTTGTCCACCAGGAGCCCGTGCTCGAACCCCGCGTCGACGGGCAGGGTGAGTGAGGAGCCGGCCGCGAGAGTCAGCTCCGCGCCGAGCAGCGGCGTGAAGGTGCGCACCGGCGAGACGGCGTTCAGCAGGGAACCGAGGAAGACCTTGATCTCGGCGCCGTCCTTCCGGATCGGCGGCGGTACGTACCGCTGGAAGTCCCTGGCCGCCTCCCGGTGCGCGTCCGGCAGCGCCACCCACAACTGCACGCCGTGCAGGACGGTCGTGCGCGCGGTGGACACCTCGGAGTGGCTGATCCCCCGGCCCCCCGTCATCAGGTTGAGCTCGCCGGGGTGCACGAGGGCATGGCTGCCGAGACTGTCCCGGTGCTCCACCTCCCCGCTGAACAGCCAGGTGACCGTCTGCAGTCCGGTGTGGGGGTGCGGTGGGAGGTCCATGCCCCCGCGCAGTGCGACGTCGTCGGGTCCGTAGTGGTCCACGAAGCACCAGGCGCCCACGAAACTCCGGGCCCGCTGGGGAAGGGTGCGGCGCACCCGCATGGCCCGGGGACCGCCGAGCGGAACCTCACGCGGCGTCAGGATCTCGACCTGGTGGAGGGCGGGGTCGGCCGCCTCCGGCCCGTTGGCGCAGCGCGTGGTGACGGGATCGGGCTCGACGTTGCTCATGCTTGTCTCTCCGGATCTATGGTTTATCGTTCAACAACATTCTCGCCCCAAGGAGCGCACAGTGACCATCACCTCGACATCGAGCCGCGACCGGAACGTGTTCATCGACAAGTTCGACCCCGACGTGTTCCGTGCTCTGGCACGGACCGCCCAGGCCGCCGGTGCGGCGGCGGCTCGCGCCGGCCTGCCGGTGACCCTGGTGGAGCTGGTCAACCTCCGCGTCTCCCAGATCAACGGGTGCGCCTACTGCCTGCGCGCCCATACGCGGGCGGCACTCGCGGCCGGGGAGACGGCCGGGCGCCTCGGGCTGCTGGCGGCCTGGAGGGAGACGGACGTCTTCACCGCCGCGGAGCGCACGGCGCTGGCCCTGGCGGAGGCGGCGACGAACCTGGACGGATCCGCGCGGGGCGCCGCGGCCGCCGCCGCGCGCACCGAGCTGACCGACGACCAGATCTCGGCCGTGCTCTGGGTCGCGATCACCATCAACGCCTTCAACCGCGTGTCGATCATGAGCGGGCATCCGGTCAAGGAGGTCTGACCCCACCGCGGCCCCGGCACCCTCGGCCGTTCCGCGGTGCCGGAGTGCGGGGGTGCGGGGGTGCGGGACGCGCACGCCGAGGTCATGGACCTCGCCGAAGAGCGCGAGCGCCAACTCCGTTGGTTCCCACGGGTCCTGACGCGGCCTCAGAGCCCGAACCGGGCCCTCTGCTCCTGCGGCACCAGGTCGGTGTACTCCGCGTGCCGGCCGAGCCAGCCGCGGATGAAGGGACAGAAGGGAAGCACCTTCAGCCCCTTCTCCCTGGCCTCGTCGAGGACCGCGCGGGCGAGCACACCGCCGAGGCCCCGCCCCCCGAACCGCGGGTCGATCTCCGTGTGGAGGAAGGCGATCTCGTCCCGGAACCGGTGGTACTCGACGAATCCGGCGCGCTCGTCGCCGTCGAAGATCTCGAACCGCGATTCGCCCGGGTTGTCCACCACGCGAGATTCCATCATTCCTCCTCGGAAGGGCTGCCGCGCCGCCGCTCCTCCTACGGGGAGGTGACGTCCGGGGGCAATCCAATCAACGACTTAGTTGACTAGTCAACATACATGCCCGGCGCTCGCGCGGGCGGCCCCCTCAGTCACTGACCTTGCTGCGCGCCTGGTACAGCAGGTCCCGGTACTCGGGATGCCGGTCGATCCAGCCCGCGAAGAAGGGGCAGGTGGCCAGCACCCGCAGCTTCGCCTCCCGCGACTCGTCGAGAGCGGTGCGGGCCAGCGCCGACCCGACTCCCCTGCCCTCGTGGGCCGGATCGACCTCGGTGTGCACGAACGCGATGAGCTCCGCCGTGCGGATGTACTGCGCGAAGCCCGCCGGCTCGGCCCCTCCGTCGACGCGGGCCTCGTAGCGCTTCGCCTCGGGTGCGTCGTTCACTTCGACCGCCATGTGTCCTCCTCGTGGACCTGTCCGGGGCCGGCCTGGCGGACATCCGCCGGCCGGGATCTCACCCTAGCCATGCAAGGTTGACGCATCAACCTTATGATGCATGCGCCTCACCCTGTCGTGCTTGCGACATGTCCCACCTGCGTCACGGGATTCGCATGACACTCACCCGGCCGTCGGCACATTCTGACCCCCGCATGCCACGACTTCGATGCCCAGAAAGGCAACGCACCGATGAGACGTTTTCGCCTGTTGGCGGCCGTATCGGCGGGACTCGCGCTGGCCGCCGGCGCCGTGTCGCCCCTGCCCGCGGCCGCGAGCCCGCCCGGTGGGAGTGTCACCGCGAGCCCGCCGGCAGACGGCCCGGCGACGGTCCGGCTGATCACCGGTGACCGGGTGACGCTCGTCCCGGGCCCGGACGGCCGCCAGGTGGCGTCCGTCACTCCGGGTCCCGGCAGGGAGGGGGTGCTCTTCCGGACACTGGAAGAGGACGGCCGTGTGACGGTCCTGCCGTCCGACGCCGACCCGCTGGTGGCAACCGGGCGCCTGGACCGCGGCCTCTTCGACGTCACCTCGCTCCTCGCGCAGCGGTACGACACCGCGCACACGGACGCCCTGCCGCTGATCGTCGAGGAGCCCGACGGGGTGGTGGCCTCCTCCCTCGGCGAACTGACGGGTCTGGCACAGGACTCGTCCGTGCGCAGGCTCGACAGCATCGACGCACGCGCCCTGCGCATCGGCAACGCCGACCTGGGACGGTTCTGGAAGGCGTTGCTCCCCTCCGGCGGGGAACGCACGAAGGCCGCCGGCACGCCGCGCGTGTGGCTGGACGGCCGGGTGAGCGCCTCCCTCGACCGCAGCACGGCCCACATCGGCAGCCCGGAGGTGTGGTCGTCCGGCTACCGCGGTGACGGGGTCAAGGTCGCCGTCCTGGACACCGGCGCCGACGAGAGCCACCCCGATCTGGCCGGCCGGGTCACGGCTGCCAGGGACTTCTCCGGCAGTGGTACCGGTACCGGCGACCTGTTCGGGCACGGCACGCATGTGGCGGCCATCGTCGGGGGCAGCGGCAGCGGCTCCGGCGGCTCCCGCCAGGGCGTGGCGCCCGGCGCGCGGCTGCTGGTCGGCAAGGTGCTCGGCGACGACGGCTTCGGGAGCCAGTCGCAGGTCATCGCGGGCATGGAATGGGCGGTGGAGCAGGGGGCGGATGTCGTCAACATGAGCCTCGGCTCCTCGGCGGCCACCGACGGCACCGACCCGATGAGCACGGCCCTGAACGACCTCAGCCGGCACAGCGGCGCCCTGTTCGTCGTGGCCGCCGGCAACTCGGGCGACCAGGGCCCCCGGACCATCGGCTCCCCCGGCGCGGCGGACGCCGCGCTGACGGTCGGCGCGGTGGACCGGGACGACTCGCTCGCCCCCTTCTCCAGCCGCGGCCCGCGCCTGGGCGACGAAGCCGTCAAGCCGGACGTGACGGCCCCCGGTGTGGGCATCGTGGCCGCCCGCGCGGCCGGCACCTCCATGGGTTCCCCGGTGGACGAGCGGCACGTCGCCGCCTCCGGCACCTCCATGGCGGCTCCCCATGCGGCGGGGGCGGCCGCGCTGCTGGCCCAGCGGCATCCCCACTGGACCGGTGCCCAGTTGAAGGACGCTCTGATCAGCACCGCGGTGACCGTGGCCGGCCAGAAGGCGACGGAGCAGGGAGGCGGACGGATCGACGCGCGCGCCGCCGTACTCGGTGCCGTGAGCGCCACCGGGACCCTGACCCTGGGCCCGTACACGTCGGAGGCGACCGAGCCCGACGTGGCCCGGCTGCGGTACACCAACTCCTCCGACAAGGAGGTCGCGCTGAGTCTGGATGTCGAACTGGCCACGGAAGGCGGCCGGAAGCCCGCCGACGGATCGGCGCGCCTCGGCGCGACCGGTGTGCGGGTGCCGGCGCGGTCCTCCGTCGAGGTCCCGTTGACCGTCGACCCCGCCCGCGCGGGGCAGGGCAGGTTCTACGGATACGTCACCGCCACCTCCGCCGGCGGTGCGGTGCTCGCCCACACCACGGTGAGCCTCGTCGTCCACGGGCCGACGCACCGGATCACCGTGCGGAGCATCGACAAGGACGGCAGGCAGGTCAACGACCTGCCCACCCTCTGGGGCGCGGACGGCTTCGTCGGCTACACCGACCCCGCCGCGGCCGTCGCCGAGGTCGAGGAGGGCGTGTACCAGATCAGCACCAGCCGGCTGGACTCCTCGGGCGACGGCCAGGAACTGCGCCACGTGGTGCTCCCGGAAGTGCGCGTCACCAGGGACATGACCGTCACGCTGGACGCCCGTACCGCAGTGCCGGTGGAGATCCGCACGCCCCGGCCGGCGGAGCAGCGCGGGATTCTGAGCTACCAGACCCACCGGGAGATCGGGGGCCGCGGTCTGACGCAGGGCACCATGTTCTTCGACAGCGCCAAGCGGCTGTACATCAGTCCGACCGCCCGTGTCACCGAGGGCACCTTCGAATTCGCCTCCCGCTGGCAGCTCGTCGCCCCGCTGCTGGAGGCGAAGGTGAAGGGGACGCGGGCCGGACTGGGCGCCTTCTACATGCCGATGTCGCCGCTGCTTCCCGCCTCCGGCGCGACCCTGTCCGCGGTCGACGCGGGTGAGGTGGAGGACGCCGTCCTCACCAGGGCCCGCGGCAGGCTCGCGGTGGTCAACAATCCCTCGGGTGCCGACGAGAAGGCCCTTGTCGAGCGTGCCGCCGGGGCCGGGGTCCGAGCGGTGCTGATCATCAACTACGACGACAACGGCTGGACCCGCTGGCAGCCGATGGGCGAGCGCTGGGCCCTGCCCACGGTACGGATCGGCAGGTCGGAGGGGATGGCACTGCTGACCCGTATCGCCCGCGGCTCGACCTCGGTGGGATTCTCCGGCACCGCGAACAGCCCCTACCTCTACGACGTGATGCAGGTGGCCCAGCAGCAGGTGCCGCGGCGGGTGGTGCACACGGTGTCCGCGTCGAACAGCGCGGTCGTCCCCACCACCTATGCCGACAACGGTGTCAGCGGCTGGGCGAGCGAGCAGCGCTTCGGCTGGCGGCCCTACCAGAGGACGGCCTGGAACCAGTACACCCGGTTCACCCCCCTGGGAGTCACCCGCACCGAGTACGTGAGCGCCAACGGCACCGCGTGGCAGCACCGGGTGCACCACACGACGACCCTCTCCCTGGACGAGCCCCTCGTCGTCGGAATGCGCGACCACCCGCGCACCCACCGGGCCGGTCCGCAGCCGCGGGAGACCTGGCAGGGCGCGGTCGTGCGGCCCTCCATTCCCGTGGGCACCTCCACTCCGACCGTGCGGGAGGGCGACCTGATGCGCCTGAGAATCCCGGAGTTCACGGACTCGCATGCCGGGCACTGGTCGCGCGGCGAAGCCCAGGGAGGTTCCGGTGCCTCCGGTGACGTTCCCGAGGGGGACGTCACCCGCGCGGTCCTGTACCGCGACGGTGAGAGGGTCGACGGGGTGACCACTGCCTGGCAGGACGTGAGCGTTCCGTCCGGACCCGCCCGCTACCGGCTCGATCTGTCGACGTCGCGCGGCTCGAAGGACTGGAAGGCCGGGGTGTCGACCCATACGTCCTGGTCGTTCCGCTCCGGCCGGAGCGAGCGCAGCGCACCGCTGCCACTGCTTCAACTCGACTACGGCGTACCGGTCGACGCGCGGAACGTGGTGGACGGCGGACGGTCGCATCGCATCGCTGTGACGGTCCGCGCGCAGGAGGGCCTGGCCGCCCCGCGTGGCGTGAGTCTCCGTGTCGAGGCGTCCTACGACGACGGACGGACCTGGACCACCGCGCGCACAACGGCCGACGGCCGCAACGCCTTCCGGGCCTCCCTCACGGCACCGACGCGTCGCGAAGCGTGGGTCACCCTCCGCGTCACGGCGAGCGACGGCGCCGGCAACAGCGTGCGGCAGACGGTGCAACGCGCCTACGCCGTACACCGGTAGCCCAGCGTCGGACACCCCCTCAGGGGGGTGTCCGACCTCGCCGAAGACCCCCGCACCGCCCTGCCGAGCGGTGCAGTACGGTACTCACCGATGCGACCCCGGGTCGGCAGGGAGGACGTTCGCCATGCTGGAGATCGCCGGGCTGTCCCCCGACGAGGAGGCCGTCTACGGGCTCCTCGTGGCATCCGGCCGGGCGGGCGCCGGCGACCTGGCGGAGCGCGCGGGCCTGACGGTGTCCCGGGCGGTGGACGTCCTCCGGGCGCTCACGGTGAAGGGACTCGCCAGCCCGACCGACGGCACACCGCACCTCTACCAGGCGGCCCCACCGGACGCGGCTCTGCTGCCGCAGCTCAAGCGCAGTGCCGACGCCCTCGACATCGCCCGGCGCGAGGCGGCGCGGCTCATGGACTCCTACCGGGAGACGATGCGCCGGCACGACGCGGGCCAGCTGCTGGAGGTCATCACCGGCGCCGAGGCGCTGCGCCAGTGCCTGCGCCGGCTTCAGAAGAGCGCGCAGGACGAGATGCTGTGGTTCTGCAAGGCGCAGTACGTGGCCATGCCCTCGGGCAGCAACGCGGACGAGTTCGACGCGCTGGCGCGCGGGGTCCGCTACCGGGTGCTGTACGAGAAGGCGTTCTTCGACGACGAGGGCGCGGTGGACAACGTGGTGGCGGGCGTCCGCGCCGGTGAGGTCGCCCGGGCCGTGCCGTTCCTGCCGCTGCGCCTGGCGATAGCGGATCGCGCCGTGGCCGTGTTCCCCCTCGTCACCGGCGGACCGCACGGCAGCCCCGGGGAACCCACGACGGCCCTGGTCAGGGACAGCAACCTCCTCGCGGCCCTGACCGCGCTCTTCGAGCGCTACTGGGAGGACGCGGTCCCCCTCGACATCGACGACACGGGCGGACCGCCGGACGACGGGCCCCCCGCGCCCGGCGCGCTGGCCCCCACCGACCGCCGCCTGCTGTCCCTGCTGGTGGCGGGGGTCAGTGACAAGACGATCGCCTCCCAGATGCGGCTGAGCCGTCGCACCGTCCAGCGCCGGATCCAGAGCATGATGGAACGCGCCGAGGCCGCGACCCGTATGCAGCTCGCCTGGCACGCGGCGCGGCACGGGTGGCTGTGAACAGCACCGCCCGCCTCTTCGGTGACGCCCGTCCCCGCGCCGCCGGAGCGCACCCGGCCCCCGTTCGCCTCACAGGTCCTGGATCCGCCGGAACGGTCGGTCGGCCTCCAGCTCGAACGCCGCCTCCAGCAGCATCCGTTCACCGCCGGGCCGGCCGGACAGCATGACCCCGACGGGCAGCCCGCCCTCGGCGGTCACGCCGGCCGCGGGGAAGGAGATCGACGGTGTGCCGACGACGTTGTTGACGGGCGTGAACGCCACATAGGCGAGAATCCGCTCGATCAGCGTCGGGTAGGGCACGGTCGGGTTGAGATGGCCGAGCGGCGGGGTGGTGTGCGCGAGGACGGGCGAGAGGATCGCGTCCAGCCCGCGGAACGCCGCCGCGTACGGCTCCCGGGTGCGCTTGAGCCGCCGCACCACCCCGGGAGTGCCCCGCCAGTGCTCCAGGTACGTCTCCCGCAGCCCCCGGCTGAGGGGGTCCATCCGGTGCCGGTCGAAGCCGGCTCCGAGGGTCCGGCCGGTGGCGCCGATCAGGAAGGACAGCAGCCCCCAGTAGCTGAGGAAGTCGTCCGTGAAGCGGGGGTCGACCGCCAGTTCCACGGGCTCGACCGTGTGGCCGAGCCGTTCCAGCGCCTCCGCCGTCTCCGTGACGGCCGCGCGGGTGGCCGCGTCGGTGGGGACACCGCTCGGCGAGTCGGGCAGGAAGCCGATGCGCAGCCGTCGCTTCGCCGGGCCCTCGACGAGGCCGACCGGCGGCAGCTTCGGATTGCGCCAGTGCGTCTCTGCGGCGGCGAGGAACACGGCGGTGTCCCGTACCGACCGGCTGACGATGCCGTCGGTGACCAGGTCGATGGGGAGCCGGCGGCTCTGCGCGTTCGGCAGGACGCGTCCGCGGGTCGGCTTGAGGCCGACGAGCCCGCAGCAGGCGGCGGGGATGCGGATCGAGCCGCCGCCGTCGTTGGCGTGGGCGATCGGCACGGCGCCGGCGGCGACGAGTGCCGCGCTGCCGCCGGAGGAACCGCCCGCGGAGCGGCCGGTGTTCCACGGGTTGCGGACGGGCTCGGCGCCCTCGTACTCGGTCGTCGGACTGAACCCGAACTCGGGCAGCCGGGTCTTGCCGAGCACGGAGACACCGGTGCTCACCAGCTGCCGCGCGAACGGCGCGTGGCGTCGCGCGGTCCGGGGAGTGAACGCCTCGCTGCCGTGCCCGGTGGGAAGGCCCAGGTAGTCGGTGTTGTCCTTGACGAACGTCGGCACCCCGGCGAACGGGCCGTCCGCGCCGGGGACGGGCGCCGGCGCCCCGGCATGGACCTGGACGGCGTTGAGCCGCCCCTCCACGTCCCTGACGCGCGCCACCGCGTCCCGGGCGGCCTCCTGGGCACCGACCTCGCCGCGCCGGATCGCCTCGGCGAGGCCGACGGCGTCGTGTTCTCCGAGGGCGTCGTCCCGGAAGACGTGCACCGTGGTCTCTTCCTCGAAAGCCGTCACCGCTGACTCCACCCCTGAACGCGTCTGTGGTCGGGCGCCATCATTCCCTACCAGCAAGTAACACGCGAGGGTCCGGCGCGGCTGCCGGCGCGCCCGGGCCGGTGGAGGCGGCTGCGGGCAGGGCGGCTTCCAGGGCGTCGAGGGCCTGGCGCGCGGCGGCGATACGGGTCCGGAGCTCGTCCTCGTCCTCGTCCTCGTCCGGGTCGCGCGGGGGCGCTCCCGTCTGCCGGTCCAGTTCGCGCGCCTCCTCCATCGAGCTGATGACGACGCCGACGAGGACGTTGACGAGGACGAAGGAGGCGATCAGGACGTAGGAGGCGTAGTAGAGGACGCTCCAGGGGGAGATCTCCAGGCCGCCGCGCACCACCTCACCGAGGCCGTCGAGGGTCATGAGGAGGAAGAGGGTGAGCAGGGCGCGGCCGATCGAGCCGTACTGGTCGGGGTCCTCCTCGCCGAAGGCGACCCAGCCGACCATGCCGTAGACGTAGAGGAGCAGCCCGCCCATCAGCAGGAAGCCGGCCGTGCCGGGGAGGCTGCGGCCCACCGCGACCATCAGGAGGCGCAGTTGGGGCAGGAAGCGGGCGGTGCGCAGGACGCGGGCGAGGCGCAGCAGGCGCAGGACGGTGGTGTTCTGCTGGACCGCCGGCAGGAACGCGCAGGCGACGACGGCCAGGTCGAACAGGTTCCACGGGTCGCGCAGGAAGGCGCGCGGGTCGTCCGCGTGGGCGCAGAGCCGCAGCAGGATCTCGGCGGTGAACGCGGCCAGGCAGAGGTGTTCGGCGAGGTGGATCCACTGTGCCCAGGTGCGGACGAGACCGGGGTAGGTCTCCAGACCGAGCAGCGCGGCGTTGGCCAGAATGACCCCGATCATGGTGAGGGCGAACCAGCGGGCCTCGGTCACGGTGCGCGCCCGCCGGGCGAGGGCGTTCACCGTGTGTAGTCCGCGCAGGAGTACGTCTCCTGGACGTCTCCCGCCCGGTCGTTCCAGAGCGCGAAGAGGCCGTCCTTCCACTCGATGGCCGCGAACTCCTCCTTCCTGCTGCGGAAACAGCCGAGTGATCCCATGAACCCGTATCCGCCCGGGTGGTAGTCGGAGAAGGCACAGCTCGCGCAGGTCTCGATGTGCACTCCGTCGGGGGCGTCGCGCTGCAATGCGGGCAGTGCCTGCTCCATGTCGGATTGATGACCCGAGGCGGCGAGGACGTCGTCGCCGCGGCGGAGGGTCAGCGAGACGCCGTGGACGAGTGCCGGGGGTCCGGGGCGGGAGCGGCTGGGGACGCTCACCTCCAGTGTCAGGGGCAGTTGTTCGGTTCCCGACGCGAGACGGACCCGGACCGGGAGGGACCAGGTCATCGTGAACCCGCACAGGTCGCCGTTGTCCAGCTCGGGCGGCTGGGGGGTGCGTCCGGGGTCCGTCGTCGGTTCGAGGCCGTCGGGGCTGTATCCCTCGAAGCGGTTTCCCCCGAATTCGAGCACGAGAGAACTTCCGTGGTTCGTCAGAACACCGTCGGCCGACCCCCATCGGTCATGGATGGAGACATGCGTGATCAGCGGGGGGTCGTACCCCGGGTCTTCGGGCATGAATCCACTATCCCAAGGCCCGGTCACCGGAACGCCCCGCTACGGCGCCGGTCCAAGGGGGCGCCAAGTGGGCGCCAAGAGGCCCCGGTTCGGCCGGGACCGGAGGGCCGGCGCCGGTTCGGTCAGGGCCCGGCGGTGAGGGCCTCGGCGGAGGCGCGGGCCGCGGCGGCGAGGTGGTGGGCGTCCCAGAGCAGGGCGACGTGTTCCGCCTTGGCGAAGGCGGCGGCCGCGGCGGGCCGGTCGCCGAGCAGGGCGTGCAGTTCGCCGAGGGCCTGGGCGAAGGGGCGGGTGCAGAAGGCCGTGGTCGCGGCGGAGCCGAGCTGGTCCTGAACGGCTTCGAGCAGGGGGACCAGCCGCACGGCGGCGTCCGTGTCGCCGAAGACGCAGGCCAGACGGGCGCGGGCGCCGAGCCGGACGCCGTAGAAGTGGTCCTGCGGAGGATCTCGGTGGAAGCGGACGGCGCGGGCCTCGTCGGTCTTGCCCTGGAGGGCCAGCACCAGCGCGAGGGCTTCGCCGCCGTGGGCTCCCCAGGTCTCGTAGACACGGCGGGTGTGGGGCTCGATCTCGTCCACGCGGCCCTGGTTGAGGCGGATGGTGATGAGGCCGCGGGTGTAGATGTCGGCCCCGTGCCAGGGGTTGTGGCCGCTGAGGCGTTCCCGGACACGGAGGTAGGTCGCCTCCGCCTCGTCGAACGCGCCGTGCGCGTGGGCGAGCATCGCGAGGGTGGCCAGGCTCGCGGCCTCGGCGCCCGCGATATGGAAGCGGCGGGCGATGTCCAGTCCCCGTTCCGCGTGCCGGCGGACGGCGTCGGTGTCGTTGCGGATCGCCGCGGTCATCGAGTCGACATGCTCGCAGACCCATTGGTAGGCGGGCAGTTCATGGGTGCGGAGCAGTTCGCGCAGTTCGCCGACCACGACCGAGCAGCGGGCGGCCTGGTGCTCGTGCGGCAGCAGTTTGGTCATGGTGGTGAACGCCGCGGCGAGCAGCGCCGGATCGTTGGTCTCCCGGGCGACGGCGAGCTGCTGCTCGGCGGCCTCCAGGACGCGTCCGGAGCCGGAGCCGGCCAGTTCCTCGACGAGGCGCTGGAGCAGGCGCGCGGTGATCGTCGGTGGCAGCGTCTCCTTCGCGAGAAGCCGTTCCAGGGTGTCGACGACGTGGTCGTCCACCGTCCAGTGCCGCCGGGTCAGCCAGGGGGTGGGCTCGGTCCAGGAGGCGAAGGCGGCGGCCACCAGGTCGTTGCGGTCCGCGCAGCGCGCCTCCTGCACCGCGCGCTCCCCCGTGTCCTGGGCGGCGGAGACGGCGCCCGGCCGGACCTGGGCGCGGGTCAGGCGCCCGTAGAGGTCGACGAGCCGCTCGGCGCGCGGCTCGGGGGCGCTGGGGATGCGTTCGGCGGCGGTGATCGCCTGGGAGAGGAGGTCGACGGCCACGTCGTGGGCGTAGCGGCGCTCGGCGCGTTCGGCCGCGCGGACGGCGTACGTCACGGCCGCGGCGGCCTTGTCCACGTCGCCGGACCGGGCGAAGTGCAGGGCGAGCGCGTCGAGGTCGCCCGGGCGCAGGCGCTCCAGGGAGTCGGCGAGCCGGCTGTGCAGGGCGCCCCGGCGCAGGCCGGTGAGGTCGCCGTAGGCCACGTCGCGCATGAGGACGTGGGCGAACCGCACCCGGCCGGGCACCGGTTCGGTGAGGAGTCCGGCCCGGACGCACTGTTCCAGGGCGTCGATCACCTGGTCGGCGGGGAGGTCGCAGGCGTCGGTGAGCACGTCGACGTCCGCGTCCCGGCCGCAGACGGCGGCCAGGGCCAGGACCGCCCGCTCGGTCCGCGACCGTCCGGCGAGCCGCAGCCGCAGGACGTCCCGGATGGCCTCGGGCACTTCGGTGACCGCCGTCAGACTGCCCTCGGCGGCCAGCAGACGGGCGCTCTCGGTGACGAAGAAGGGGTTGCCGCCGGTGCGCGCGGTCAGGGCGGTGACCGTCTCCGGCGCGACGGGCCGGCCGCAGACGGCCCGCACCAGGTCGGCCACGTCGGCGGCGGGCAGGCCGCGCAGGGTGATCCGGTGGGCGGCCAGGCGGGCGAGTTCGGCACGCAGCGGGCCGAGGCGTTCACCCGCCTCGTCGGGGCGGAAGGCGGTGACCACGAGCACGGGCGCACGCAGGGCGGCGGCGGAGTTGAGGAGCATCAGCGTCTCGGCGTCCGCCCGGTGCAGATCGTCCATGAAGAGGGCGATCGGCGCCTCGGTGGCCGCTGCGGCCAGCCATGCCCTGAGCGCCGTGTGCACCTTGAAGCGGCCCGCGGCGGAGTCCGCGGTGGGGGGGGCTCGCCGTGGTCGCCGGGGTGCAGCAGCGGGGCCAGCGGGCCGACGGCGGCGGGCGGCGCGAGCCGGGCGAGTTCGCCCAGCGCCTCCACCCAGGCCCAGGCCGCGGGGGCGCCCTCGTGCTCGGGGCAGCGTCCGGTGACGACCGTCCAGCCGTCGGCGCGCAGGGCGTGCCCGAAGTGGTCGAGGAGTGTCGACTTCCCGGAGCCGGCCTCACCGGCCACCATCACGACGGCGCCGCGCCGGGCGGCGCCCTGGGCGGCCTCCCTCAGCAGGCGCAGCTCCGCCGTACGCCCGTACAGGGTCTCGTCGCCCGCGGGCCGGGACGGGGTCGGGCGCGGGCGGGCGGGGGTGCGGGGAGGCCGGGGAACGTCCGGGACGTCCCGGGAGGGTGTCGCGGGCGCCGGGGCGTCCGGGGGTCCTCCATGGAGCGCGACGGCCGGCCCGGGTCCGCCCCGGGGCAGGGCGAGGGCCTGTCGGAGGGCCTCCCGTTCGCCGCGCAGGATGGACTGCTCCAGCTCCACCAGGGGCAGGCCCGGGGCGAGCCCGACGGACTTGACCAGGACCGCCCGGGCGCGGCGCACGGCCGCCAGGGCCTCGGACTGGCGGCCGCCCGCCCACAGCGCGAGGGCCAGCAGTCGCCACGCCTCCTCCCGCAACGGCGCCTCGCGCACCAGCAGTTCGGCGCTGGGGACGACCTCCATCGCCCGGCCCGACTCCAGCCCCGCCCGGAGCAGGAGTTCACGGGCCATCAGCCGCAACTCGTCGAGGCGGGCCGCCTCGTCGGCGGCCCAGTCGTGGTCGGGCCACTCCGAGTAGGCCGGGCCGTGCCACCACTCCAGGGCCTCGGTGAGGAGCCGCCAGGCGTCCTCGGGCGCGGCGCCCGGCGCCCGGCGGACGGCCGTCTCGAATCGCCAGGCGTCCACGGAGTCCCCCGGCAGCCGCAGCAGATATCCGGGCGGGGCGCTCAGGATCAGCTGCGACGGCGAACGCGGCGGCCGTCCCGGTTCGAGGACGCGGCGGAGCTTGGACACCAGCGGGTGCAGCGAGGCCATGTGCCGGTCGCGGTCGCCGTCACGCCAGAGCCGGTCCGTGATGCGCTCGGCCGGGACGACGCTGCCCCGGGCGACGACGAGCATGGCGAGCACCGCGCGTTGCTGGGGACCCCCCAGCGCCACCCGGTTCCCTTGCGAATGAGCCTCGAACGGACCGAGGACGTGCAGGCGCAGCATGGCAGAGCAATCTACCGAACTGGCGTGCGTGCGGGGCACCACACGGGGTTCACATCGGGCTGACGGACCTCAGCACGCTCTCCGCCCCCCTTGCCTCACTCAGCTGTCTCACTCAGCGCAGCCGCCATTTCTGGTTGCCGGTGCCCGCGCACTGCCACTGCTGGAGCGGTGTCCCGCCGGCCACGACGTTGTCCTTGATGTCGACGCACTTGTACGACCAAAGGCTCACCAGGTCAAAGGCGCCGTTGAGGTCGAACCGCTGGGCGTTGCCGCCGTTGCAGACGGCGACCTGGAGTGCGGCGCCGTCGGCGAAGGAGGCGTCGGCGACGTCCATGCACAGGCCCAGGGAGCGGACACTGCCGTCCGAACGGAAGTCCCACTTCTGCCACTTCGCTCCCGTGCAGGGGGCGAGGCGCAGGGGCGAGCCGTCCTTGGCCCGGTGGGCGGCGATCTCGATGCACAGGGCGGCGGCGTTGCTGCGGATCATCCGGCCGGGGGCGGGGACGGCGGGTTCGGCGGTGGTCGGTTTCGCCTTGACCGGCTTGTCGCCGGACGTGCCGGTGGCCGGTGCGCCGCCGCCCGCGGTGCCGTTGGTGTCCGCGGCGTGCGGCGGGGCGGCCGTGCCGGGCTTGCCTCCGCCCTCGGCCGGGGCCGGTCCGCCGGAGCCGGCCGAGGGGCCGGGGGCGGAGCCGTCGGCGGCCGGGAGCATCTCCGTACCGGCCGTTCCCTCGCCGTCCTCGCCGTCCTGGTCGCCCTTGCCGTCCCGGTCGTTCCCGGTGTCCTCGGCGGCCTTTCCGGTGCTGCCACCGCCCGTGGGGCCCTCGGTGGCGGGGTCGACGGGTACGGCGACCGCGTCGGCCGAGGTTCCGGCACGGGCCGGGGGCGTGGACCCTTCGTCACCGTCCGAACCGACCGCGAAGGGCACCACGGCCAGTACGCAGACCAGCGCGACGGACCCGGCGACCAACGGGATCGGGACACGTGTGCCGGGCCCCGCGCTCTCGTCCCGCGTGGGGGCGGAGGACAGGGCGGTGCCGGGGCCGGCCGCGCCGTCGGGGGTCGCGGAGCCGCGCTCGGACGGGCGCAGGAGGACGAGCCGGGCCGGCAGGACACGGCGGCGCCGCACGGGCCGGGGGTCGTCGGGGCCGGGCGCTGCTGCGGGCGCCGGGACGGGGGCGGCGGGCGCGGGCTCGGCATCGTCGCCCGCCCAGGGCAGGGGCTGTGCCCAGACGGCGTCGTCGGACTCGTCGGACCGGGGCTCGGGAGGCTCCTGGGGCTCGTGGGACCGGGACTCGTCGGTCTCGTCGGACCGGGGCTCGGAAGGCTCCTGGGGCTCGTGGGATCGGGGCTCGTGGGGCTCTTCGGGCCGGGGGGACGTGGCTGGCATGGACGACTCTCCGTGCTTCTCCGGGGCCGACGCGCGCGGTGCCGGCCGATGAGGTGGTTCAGGTGGTCACGCCGATGACGACGGCACGCGGCCACTCGTCCCGCCGTGCGGGCAACTGGTGCCGGGGCAGGCCGCGTTCGGCGAGGTCGGGCGGGAAGTTCCGGCCACCGCTCGCGGTCGTGACGGTGAGGTCCCCGGCCGAGAGCCGGGTGGCCCGCGGCCGGTGGGCCTGGAGCGGGGCGAGGGCCTCGTCCAGTGCCGCGCGGAACGCGAGGGCGGTGTTGCGGGCCCGGTCGGTACCGGTCCGTTCGGCCTGGAGGGGCATCCGGGCCGTCCCGTAGCCGGTGACGGTCACCGTGGGCAGCGGCAGGCCGTTGCGCTGGTTCCACAGCATGTTGCGGGCCACGGACCGGGCCAGCTGGTCCAGTTTGAAGCGCTCGTCGGCGAGGAACGTGTGCCGGCCCCGGGCGAAGGAGATCCTCGTGAAGGGCTCCGGCGTGCGTCCGCCGGAGACGACCGCGGTGAAGGGCCTCTGCATCACGGCGGCGTCCCGGCCCGGTACGGGTTCGGCGATCGAGCCGTGCAGACTCCTGCCCTCGCCGTAGAGCTGGAAGTACCACAGGTCGTGGTGGCGCGGCAGCGTGCCCCGGGCCGCGGCGGCGACGGAGGTCTCGTCCGTACCGGAGGTCCGCCCGGCGGCCGTGTTGGCCCGGGCCGCCTCCACCGCCGCCCGCCGCTCCTCCCCCACGCGGTTGCGGTTCTCCAGGGTGACGTGGGCGCTGCCGTCCTCGCTGGTGAGGACCGTGGTGGCGAAGTGGTAGCCGTAGGGGCGGACCGGCGGCCGGCCACCCGGCGCCGGGGCCCCGGGACCGGGCTCGGACCCGAACTCGGGCCCGGGATCAGGCCCGGGATCAGGCCCGGGATCAGGCCCGGGATCGGGCTCGCGCAGCGTGAGCACTCCGTCGGCGTCGATCCGTCCGATCGACTGGACGAGGTAGGCCTCTCCGACGCCGGCGACCGCGCCGGCGTTGACACCCATGAGACCGGCGATCACGTCCGCGGCCGGGTCCGAGGCCGCCTCTTCGTAGGCCCCGCCGACGTCCAGGGCCACGGCCGTGTCGCGCTCCGCGCGTCGCAGATCGAGCAGGGCCCGGCGGACCTCCGTCGCCGGGCGCGGGAGTTGCCCGTCGGCGTGGCGGCCGGTCAGTTCCGTGAGGGTGTGGGCCAGTTCATGGACGTTGCCCAGGGTCAGCGAGGTGAGCTTGGCGGTCCTGATGCCCAGCACCCCTCCTTCGCCGTCGCGGAGGACCAGCCGGTTGGGGGCTCCGCCGATCAGGCGGTTGGCGAAGGCGTCGCACTCGGAGGGCATGGGGTCGTCCAGGAATTCCGGCGTGACGCGGTTCAGCCGGGGTGAACGGCCCGGTTCCAGCTGGACCGTGACCCGGTGGTCGAGCCGGAGCCGGAGCTTGCTGTCGATCTCCGTCAGGATGCTGTTGGCCCGGTCCACGGACCGTTGCGTGGCGTACACCTCGCGTGCCCCCGGACCGGCGTGGTTGACGGCGAGGGTCAGGTCGCCCGAAGCCAGCAGCGGCGGCAGGGTGTCGGTGTGCTCGGGCCGGTGGGGCAGGGCGGGCGCGGCCGGGTCCGCCGACGGGTCCGGTACGGCGACCTCGATGGGTCCGTATCGGTGGAAGGGCACGAGGTCCGGGCCCCTGGTCCGTATCCGGTAGTCCGTGACGGTCCGGAGCGGGGCGGGGCTGGTCTCCCACCGGTCGTCGGCATCCGCGGGAGGCAGCGCGTCCGGTTCCGGGTCGGCGGGTGGACCGGTGGGACCGGTGTCGCCGGCCTCGGGGGAGGCGGCGCTGCCCCGGCCGGGGTCGAGGCGGTCGCCGACCGCGTGGCGCACGGGTTCGGAAGGCTCGGCGGGCTCGGGCGGAAGGGGGTGGTCGCGCAGGACGAGGTGGGCGTCGGCCAGGGACTCGACGGCGGTCAGGTAGTCGCGCGGCAGGGTTCCGGGCTCCGGGAGCCGGGCCGTGGCCATGACGCCGTCGTCCTGGACCGCGCCCTGGGCACGGGAGCGCCGGAACAGCGTGCCGGGGTCGCGGTACTCGTCGGGCAGGCCGAGGTAGTGCAGCAGTTCGTGCAGCAGCACCCCGTCGTCGTGCCGCAGGTCGAGTGCGCGCTGCCGGGCGCGGGGCGGCGGACCGTCGGGGGTGTCGGTCAGGCTGATGTGCTCACCGTGCCGGGGCGCGTCCACCAGGCGTACGCCGACATGGATCTGGTCGCCGGACGCGGGCAGCGCGTAGCCGGTGTTGAGGTGGGTGTCGAGGATCGTCTGGAGGCGCCGCTGGAACAGGGCCGTCTGTTCGGGCGCCAGGGATCCCGCCCGCCGGACGGGCAGGTTGAGCGTGAAGTCCCGTACCCAGGCGCCGTTGTCGGCCTGGACACGGCGCGCCGTGTAGCGGATCAGCGTCCGGGCGCCCGCGAGGGTGCCGGAACGACGGCTCGGGGCGGCCGGGTCGCGGGCCGGATCGAAGCGTTCCACGGCCATGCGCGCGACGGGGGCGCCGGCCCGGCGGTGCACCCAGTCGGCGCGGGTGACGGGACGGGCGACCCGGTCGGCCGGTCGTCGCGGGTCCGCACCGGGGGCGGCTTCCTCAGCGGGCGGGGTGAGCGGGGCGGGCGAGGTGCCGTCGCCCGGAGCCGGCTCGTCCGGGTGGCCGGGCTCGGCGGCCGTGGCATCCGGGCCGAGGGGCTCGGTGGCCATCCAGTGGTCGGCGCCGTCCATGCGCACCAGGACCACGGGGGCACCGCCGTCGTCACCGAGGTTCATCGGCTGGACGCCGGTGCCCAGCAGGAGGGTCACCGGGAAGCCGTACACCCGGGCGGCCAGGGGGAGCGCCAGGTCGTTGGCCGCGTTGTCGTACTCCCCCGAGACGGCGAGTCGCAGGGCGAGTCCGCGCCGGTCGGCGTCGTCGAGCGGGAACAGGGCGAGATGGTGGAGCTGCTCTGCCAGATGGGACTCCAGGAGCGCGGCACGGACGGCCGGGGCGAGGTGAGCGGACGCCTCCCCCAGCTCCTCGTCGAGCCGGGCGCGGGCCCGGTCCTCGGCGACGCCCGCCTCGGCCTGCGGGCCGAGTGCCGCCCAGTCCGTCCTCGCCGAGCAGCAGCAATCCACGTGCCGTGACGGCCATATCGGTCACCCGGCCCGCGCCGGCGGGCAGCGGCCTGGTGTCCACGGTGGCGTCCAGCGGCACGGGCCGCTCGGTGATGCCGGGCGCCCCGGACACGCCCTGGACCTCGTCGAGGGCCGCGTCGACGCAGTCCTCGCACATCGGGCGCGCCCCCGTACCGCTCGCGCCGCCCGCCTCCTTGCAGAGCGCGCAGACGTACTCGTTGCGCAGACCGTCGCCGGTGTAGTGGACGAAGTACTCGGAGTCGGTGGCGCCGCGCAGGTGTTCACACAGGGGCGGGCCGTAGGGGGGTGCGTCGTGGCCACAGACAAGGGTCATGCGGGAAACTCCTCAACCGGGGTGTGGGGTGGGCCGCGTCGCGTCGTGGGCGGCACCTGCGACCATCGAACACCGCGGTCGGACGGGGGTTCGCCGAGGGCCGCGCGAACGTCCCGATCGGACAGGACTTCACGCCCCGGCGGGCAGTTCCGCGCGCCGGGCCCCGTGGGGTGGCGACCCCACGCCCCACGCCCCACGCCCCACGCCCCACGCCCCACGGCACCGCGAAGGCGTCCAAACGGGGGCCAAGTCGCCGCCAAGAGCCTCCTGTCACGATGCCACGCGAGCCTTCTCCGCATCCGCATCCGCATCCGCATCCGACGAAGAGATGTCGAGCCGACCAGATCCATGAACCCGACGATGTCCCCTCCCCACGGCAGACGTGCCGCACGCCCGTCGTCCCCGGGCACGATCCCGGTCGCCGTGATCGCCGACCAGGCGCTCACCGGCGAGGGCACGCTCGCCCGCCTGCGGGACTTTCCGGACCTCCGCGTCCTGTCACCGGCGCAGCGGCCGAAGGCCGATGTCCTGCTCGTCCTCGCGGACGAGTTCCGCGAGTCGACGATGCGGCTCCTGGAGTCGCTGACCGCGAACTGCCGCAACCCGGGAGTGGCGATCGTCCTCGTCTCGGACCATGTGCCCGAGCACTACGTCCTGCGGGCCGTCCAGGCCGGTCTGCGCAGCGTGATCCCGCGGTCGGCGGCCGGATTCGACGTGGTGGTGGACACCATCCGGAACGTGGTGAACGGGGCCGCCTGCATGCCGCCGGACTTCCAGGGCTGGCTCGTCGACAAGGTCCGCTCCCTCCAGGGGGACGTCCTCGCGCCGATCGGCATGACCCTGTCCGGGCTGAGCCCCCGCGAGATCGAGGTGCTGCGGCTGCTGTCCGAGGGCCTCGACACCACCGAGATCGCCGGCCGCCTCAACTACTCGGAGCGCACCATCAAGCACGTGATCAGCGGCGTCACCAGCCGCTTCGGCCTGCGCAACCGCACCCAGGCGGTCGCGTTCGCGCTGCGCCAGGGCGTGTTGTAAGGGAGACCGGAACTCACGTGATCGACATCACGTCACCGCAAAAAGCCGCACACTTCAGCGCCGGGAAAGTCTTCGTCGTCAACATTCCGCACACCAGTAGCGATGGCTCTGCGCGACGGATCACGCTCAAAGGGTCAACAGTCGCCGCCCACTGGAGGACCAGCGACGCTTCACCTGCTGTGCAAGGACCCCGAGAGCCCGAACAACGGCTCGCCGACCCTGTACTACGACGACGTGTCGGACAGCTATCTGCTCCAGTCGTGGAAGGTGGCCGATCCCACCCGTCTGGCGTCGATCGCCGTCCCCGACCACGAGACCGTCGTGGAGTTCCCCAAGCGGCTTCTGCGGCTGTTTCCGCGCGGGGAAGCAGAGCCGCACACCCACGCAACACCATGAACTGACATACCGTCACAAATACGGTTTTGAAGAGACCTTGGTGCGGGTGGGTCTGTTCTCCGCGTCACCGTGGCGGGCGGCACACTGGTCGGCATGCCTACCTCCTCCAGCATCGCGGAAGCGCGCCGTGCCCTCGGGCAGCGCTTGCGCAAAGTGCGTGAAGACCACGGACTGACTGCGACAGAGCTGGCCCGCCGGTGCACCTGGGACCGGGCCAAGATCAGCCGCATCGAGAACGGTCACGCGCCGGCCTCCCCGGAGATCATCCGGACGTGGACGCGGGAGTGCGGGGCGCCGGAGGAGGCGGACGACCTCATCGAGGCCGCCCGCAACATCGAGTCGATGTACACCGAGTGGCGGTTAATGGAAGGACGCGGTCTGCGTCCGGCACAGGACAGTGTCCGGCCGCTGTGGGCCCGGACCACGGACTTCAGGTCCTACTCCCAGAACCTGATCCCCGGACCGCTCCAGACCGAGGAGTACACCCGAACCGTCCTGCGCGGCATCCGGGACCGGCGCGGCCTCACCGATGACGTCGAGGTCGCGGTGGCCTCCCGCATGGAGCGGCAGGACTTCCTCAACGACCGTTCCAAGGGCTTCGAGTTCGTCCTGGAGGAGACCCTTCTCTACCGCCAGGTCGGCCCGGCCTGCGTGATGACCGAGCAGCTCGGACATCTGCTCCAGGCGGCGGTGCGGCAGAACGTGCTCGTCGGCATCATCCCCCGCCGGGCGGAACGCAGCCTGATGCCGCCCGTGGAGGACTTCTGGATCTTCGACAAGCGGCAGGTCAACGTCGAGCTCGTCTCCGCGTACCTGACGGTGAAGCAGAACCACGAAGTCACGCTCTACCTGGACGATTTCGACCGACTGAAGGACCTGGCCGTGCACGGCGGCCCCGTGTTCAAGATCATCGCCGACGCTCTCCACTCCTACGCGTGAGCCGGTCGCCTGCCCGTGCCAGGCGACCGGCCGAGCAGGAGCAGCTGCGTGAGCAAGCGTCAGCGCCGTCCGGCCTTACCCGAAGCCGGGCGCGACACCTTCTACACCCAGCCCCGGCGGCGCACGGCGAACGTCGCGGCGGTGACCGTCGCCGGGCTCGCCGCCATCGTCCTTGTCACGACGGGGTCGATCACCACTCCGCGTGACGAGGCCACCGACCAGGAAGACGTCACGGCGCGCTGGTACCGCGCCTTCCTCCGCGACCTCCCCGGGCACCGGCCCACCGGCGAACGCGTCATCACCTCCGGCAAGTCGGACCCGGGACTCCCCGTCGTCGTCCGGCTCCCCGCGACCCCCGACGGGCAGGCACGGCGCGTCGTCTACCGCTGCCACGCGACCAGCGCCACGGTCACCGCCACCGCCACCGCCCACACCGAGGCAGGCACCCGGCACCGCTTCCCGGCCGCCCCCTGCGGCCCGACGATCGCGTCCGTGTCCGTCGAGCCCTACCAGTCGGTCACACTCAGCAGCGACGACGACAACGCGGTACTCCTGTGGGCGGTCGTGACGACGCGCCGGTAGCGCGGCAAGCACCCGTCTGTCCCACCCGCCCCGGTTCCACGGCCCACCGCGCCTGCTCCGGGGCCAGGGCCGATCACGCCTGAGTTCATCCACCGAGGAGGTGTCCGCCGCAGGCCCGGCGGTCCTGGTCAAGCGCCCGTCACGAGCCGGAAGCGCAGGCACACCAGCGGCGTCGTGTCCGCGCTGCGCGCCCAGCGCGCCAAGGCCGTCCTGCTGATCGGCTCCGGCTTCCAGGACCGCGCCTGGGAGCGGGACCTGACCGCCGAACTCGACCCCGATGTCCGGGCCGGGGGCCGGGTCGCGGTGCTGAGCCGGCACCGGAGCCTGCGGGCCGACACCGTGCTCCCGGAGAACCGGGGCGGGGCCGCCGCGCCGGCCCGGGCCCTGCTGGAGCTGGGGCACCGGGAGTTCGCCGTGCTCAGCGGGCCGCCCGAACTCACCACCGTCTCCGACCGGTTGGCCGGATTCCGCGGGGAACTGGCATGCGCCGGAGTGCGCCCGGCGCCCGAGCGGATCGTGCACGGCGCGTTCACCCGGGACGGCGGCTACGCGGCGGCCCGGGCCCTGCTCGCCCGCGGGGAGCGCCCGACCTGTGTGTTCGCGGTCACGGATGTGATGGCGGTGGGGGCGCTGGCGGCCTTCCGGGAGGCGGGGGTGCGGGTGCCGCGGGACGTGTCCCTGGCGGGGTTCGACGACATCCCGCTCGTCCGGGAGCTGTCGCCGCCGCTGACGACGGTGGCGCTGCCGCTCGCGGAGCTGGGGCGGCAGGTCCTGGCGCTCGCCCTCCGGGAGCCGCGCGGGGCCCGCTCCCGGGTGGTGCGGGTGGCGGGCGAGGGGTGCTGCGCGCGAGCACGGGGGCGCCACCGGGGCGGTAGGACCGGGGCGCTTGGGCGGGCGGCGCGGGGCGCGTGCACAGGGCTCGCGCGCCCCGCGCCACCCCCGTACGCCGGTGCGCGCCGCCATCCCGGCCCGCGACCGGCGTTTTTCGGTCGCTTCCTGCGCAGTATCGATCCTTCAGCAGGCCACTGGAGACACTTCCATGCCCTTTCGTGACGTCCCCGACGACGGTCGCACGCCGTTCCGGGGAACGCAGTGCCGTTGGCATGTGGCTACGACACCTCCGGTGGGAAGGGTTCCGGCGGGGTTCGGGGGGTCGCCTACCACGCGGTCCATGGACTCAATCAAACGTCAATACTTCACGTTTCAGCCAATGTTGGCTGTGACCTTGTCCCGCTGCGCGAGGCTCAACAGGCTGAAGTGTCGGCCTGTTCGGGACGGGGCCACTGCCGATGCACCACCTGCTCGCACAAGTGCGCGAACAGGCGTTTCGCGGAGGGGAGCTCGCGATGGACGGTTACTTCACCGGCCGGCCGCACCACCGGCTGCGCGCCCGGGTAAGGGAGTTCGCCGAGAGGGAGGTCCGGCCGCGGATTCCGGCCATGGAGGCCGCCCGGGCCGTCGACCACGACCTCTCGGCGCTGATCGCCCGGCAGGGCTGGCTCGGGGCGACCATCGGCGAGGACTACGGCGGAATGGGCCTCGGGCACCTCGCGAAGACCCTTGTCATCGAGGAGCTGTCCCGGGTCAGCGGGGCGATGGGAGCCATGGTCCAGGCGTCCCAGCTCGGTGTCGCCAAGATTGTCCATTTCGGTAGCGACGAGCAGAAGAAGACCTGGCTCCCGGCGATAGCCGCCGGCGACTGCCTCCCGACCATCGCCGTCACCGAACCCGAGTCCGGCGGCCATGTCCTCGGCATGAGCGCCCGCGCGGTCCGGGACGGGGACGACTATGTCCTCCATGGCCGGAAAGTGTTCGTCGGCAACAGCCATGTCGGCGATCTGCACGGCGTCGTGGTCCGCACCGGCCCGGGTTCGCGCGGGCTGACGGCCTTCCTGGTGGAGTCCGACCGGCCGGGCTTCCGCGTCGGCGAGCAGAAGCCGACCATGGGGCTGCACGGCTTCAGCTTCGGCGAGCTGATCTTCGACAACTGCCGGGTCCCGGCGTCGAGCCGGCTCGGGGACGAGGGCGACGGGCTGGCCGTGGCCTACTCGTCCAGCGTGCTCTACGGGCGGGCCAACCTCACCGCGGTGTCCCTCGGCATCCACCAGGCGATCCTGGAGGAGACCACCCGCTTCTGCGAGGAGCGCCACCGCTATGGGAAACCGCTGCACGAACTGCCCTCGGTGAAGCTGAAGCTCGGCACCATGCAGTCGCGGCTGATGACCTCCCGGCTCGCCGCGTACCACGCCGTGCACCTGCTGGACCAGGGTCTGCCGTGCGACGCGGAGCTGATGAACGCCAAGCTGGTGAACGTGGAGTCGGCGATCGACTCGGCCCGCAACGCCATGGAGATCCACGCGGCGGCCGGCCTCTTCACGGACCGGCCCATCGAGCGCTATATGCGGGACGCGCTGCACATGTTCGCCCCGGCCGGCACCTCGGACATCCAGTTACTGCGGCTCGCGGAGGTCGCGCTGGGCACGGCGAAGGGCCAGTGGTCGGAGCGCCTCTCGGACGAGGTGCGCCTGGCCCCGGCCGGGTGAGGCGGGCCCCCGGCCGATGACGGGAGCGGCGCCCCGGGGCGGGGCCGGTGTGCCACCCGTGCGCGCCGCCCGCCCCGCTCCCCCCTTCAGAACCGGGTGTCCTCCCGGTGGTGGATCTGCTCGATCAGCTCCGCCGCGAGGGACTTGATGGTCTCCAGCCCGGCCCTCCCCCAAGGCCGCGGCTCCGTGTCCACCACGCAGATGGTGCCCAGCGCGATCCCGGTGCGGTCGATCAGCGGTGCGCCGAGATAGGAGCGGATGCCGATCTCGTCGACGACCGGATTGCCCGCGAAACGCGGGTAGTCGCAGACGTCCTCCAGCACCAGCGCTTTGCGCCGGACCACCACATGCGGGCAGTAGCCGTGGTCGCGGGCCATGAAGCGGCTCACCCCGCCGGCCGCCGCGCCCGCGTCGGTGCCGCTGTGCGTGCCGCCCGGGGTGTGCAGTCCCGCGAAGAACTGCCGGTTCTCGTCGATGAAGTTGACCATGGAGTAGGGGGCGCCGGTCACCTCGGCGAGCCGGTGCGCGAACTCGTCGAACGCGGGGTCCGGCCGGTCCCCGAAACCCAACTGCCGCAGCCGCTCGACCCGGGCGGGCGCCTCGCGGTCGACCGGGGTGAGCAGCAGGTGGCCGGTGGGGTCGTAGGTCATGTCGGTGCTCCATAGCTCGGTGCCGGGCCCGGCACGACGGGGGAGGTGGTGGACAGCAGGTGCTGGACGAGGGTGACCAGGGTGCCGATGCCGGAGCTGGCGATCCGCGCGTCGCAGAGCACCACCGGCACCTCCGGTTTGAGGTCGATCGCCGCGCGGACCTCCTCGGGGTCGTAGCGGAAGGCCCCGTCGAACTCGTTGACGGCGACGACGAATCCGATGCCGCGCCGCTCGAAGAAGTCCACCGCGGAGAAGGACTCCTCCAGGCGGCGGGTGTCCGCGAGGACGACCGCGCCGAGGGCGCCCTCGGAGAGTTCGTCCCACATGAACCAGAAGCGCTCCTGGCCCGGGGTGCCGAAGAGGTAGAGGACATGGCGGGCGTCGAGGGTGATCCGCCCGAAGTCCATGGCGACCGTGGTGGTGGTCTTGGACTCGATGCCGTCCAGATGGTCGGTGCCCACGCTGACCTGGGTGAGCAGTTCCTCGGTGCTGAGCGGGTCGATCTCGCTCACGGCGCCGACGAAGGTCGTCTTGCCGACGCCGAAGCCGCCGGCGACCAGGATCTTGAGCGCGGTCGGGAAGAGGTCGCCGGTCCCGGTGGCGGACCCGTGGGCGGTCCCGGTGCCGGTCTCAGAGCCGTCGTCGTAGGCCATCGAGCACCGCCTCCAGCAGTGAACGGTCCGTGTGGGTGTCATGGGTGCGCGGGGCGCGCGCGGTGACCGCGCCGCAGTCCACGAGGTCGGACACGAGCACCTTGGTCACCACTGCGGGCAGCCGCAGATGCGCGGAGATCTCGGCGACCGAGGTGGGTCCGTGGCACAGGCCCAGCGCGAGGGAGTGCTCGGGCCCGAGGTGCGCCTGGGGCGTGTTCCCGGTCGCCATCACCAGGGACAGCAGGTCGAGTGCCGCCGTCGGACGCGTCCGGCCGCCGCTCACCGTGTACGGCCTGATGAGCCGTCCGGCCGCGTCGTCGAGCAACGGCCCGTCCTTGGGCGAGGGCACGGTCACTGCCCCGCTGCGCTCGACGCCCCGGCGGCCGTTCTCGCGGGTGTGGTCAGGTAGGGGCGGACGCTCTTGACGAGCATGGCCATCTCGTAGCCGAGGACGGCGGCGTCGGCCTCCCGGCCGGCCAGCACGGCGAGACAGGTCCCGGAGCCGGCGGTGGAGACGAACAGCAGGGTGGAGTCCAGCTCCACGACCACCTGCCGCACCTCGCCGCCGTCCCCGAACCGCGCGCCGGCGCTGCGGCCGAGCGAGTAGAGGCCGGAGGCGAGAGCGGCCATGTGGTCGGCGCTGTCGTTGTCCAGACCGTGCACCGACTTCACGAGCCCGTCGGAGGAGAGCAGTACCGCATTGCGGGTGTACGGCACCCGCTGGACCAGACCGCTGAGCAGCCAGTCGAGGTCCGACACATGACCGGTCGGCACGTCGCTCGCCATGGTGCATCTACTCCTTGATGGTGGTGTCGTGACGGGGGTCGGGCTGTGCGTGCGCGGGCGTGGTCTCGTGCGCGGGCACGGATGTGATCTCGTGTGCGGGCGTGATCTGGTGTGCCGACTCGGCGAGTCCGATGCCCCGCTGGAAGGCGGCCATCAGGCCCGGGTCGTGCAGCGTCTGCTCCTCGTCCCGGCGCGGGGCGGGGGCGTCGCGGAGCTGGGGGACGAGGTGCTCCTGGCTGCGGCGCCTGGGCAGTCGGGGCCGGTCCATGGTGCCGTGCACGGGGCCGGCGGCGGTCGGGGGCGGCAGGTGCGGGGGCTCCTGCGCGGCGACCCCCGGGGTGCTGTGGCCCGGGCGGGCGGAGGCGGGGTTGGGGCGGTCGGTGTGCTCGCCGCGTACGGGCAGGGGGTCGAGACCGGCCTGCGCCCGGACGGGTTCGCGCTGGGCGGGCAGGGGCTGGGCGGCGGGGCCGGGGTCCCGGTGGGGTTCCGGCACGGGGTGGCCGCCGGCGGGGCCGCCGCTGTGCGGGGGTTCGGCGTACCGGGGTTCGGTGGGGCGGGGTTCGGCGTGACGGGCTTCCGTGTGCGGGGGCGCGTCGGCCCGGTGCGCCGTGTGCGGGTGCTCGGTGTGCACGGGCTCGGCGGGCCGGGCGGCCGGGGGCTCGGGGCGCAGTTCCGGCAGGGGCTGGGCCTGAGCCGCGGGCGCGGTGTGCGAGGGCGGCAGCGGGGGCGGTGCCGTGGCGGCGACCCGGGGGGCACCGGCCCCGGCCCGTTCCGCCGCGCCCTGGTTCGTGCCCTCCTGGGCGGGGGCGCCGGGGGCGGCGCCGAGCAGGCCCTGCGGCAGGACCAGGACGGCCTGGATACCGCCGTAGATGTTGGACTGGAGCCGGACCGCGATGCCGTGCCGGCGGGCCAGCGCGGAGACCACGAAGAGGCCGATCCGCCCGTCCTGGAGGAGATGGGCGACGTTGACCTGGTCGGGGTCGGTGAGCAGGGCGTTCATCTTCTCCTGCTCGGCGACCGGCATACCGAGGCCCCGGTCCTCCACCTCGACCGCGAGGCCCGCCGTGACGTGCTGGGCGCGCAGCAGGACCTGGGTGTGGGGCGCGGAGAACAGGGTGGCGTTCTCGACGAGTTCGGCGAGCAGGTGGATGACGTCGGCGACGGCGTGGCCGCGCAGGGTGCCGTCGATCGGCGGGACCAGCTTGACCCGGGGGTACTGCTCGACCTCGGCGATGGCGGAGCGCAGCACCTCGGTCATGGTGACCGGGTTGGACCACTGGCGGCGGGAGATCGCGCCGCCGAGGACGGCGAGGTTCTCGGCGTGGCGGCGGATGCGCGTGGCGAGGTGGTCGACGTGGAAGAGGCCCTTGAGCAGCTCGGGGTCCTCGACCTCGTTCTCCAGCTCGTCCAGGAGCTGGATCTCCCGGTGGACGAGGGACTGGAGCCTGCGGGCGAGGTTGACGAAGACCTCGACCTTCTGTTCGTTGCCGACGCTGCTGGAGAGCCGGGACGCCTGCACGACGGCCGCCACGGCGGCCTCGTGGGAGCGGCTCAGCTCCTGGGTCAGGAGGTCGAACTCGTCGCCGCCGCGCGGGGCCTCGGCGGGTCGGCGCCGGGGCGGCGGGCCCTCACCGCGCCGCAGGCCCTCCACCACGGTGCGCAGTTCGGCCTGGCCGCGGGCGGTGCTGCGGCGCAGCGCGTTGGTGCGGGCGTGGACGGAGCGTGCGAGCCGTTCGGCGCCCAGGAAGGCCGCGGCGAGGGCGGCGGCGGCGAGGGCCGCGGTGGCCAGGAGCACCGCCCACAGCCCGAAGGTGGGTTCGGGGGCGGCGGCCCGCAGCAGGTAGATCACGGCGGCCAGCCCGGCGAGGACCGCGGCGACGGCGGGGAGGACGGCGGTGCGCAGGAGCTGGGGGCGTATCCGCGACTCCGGTGGCGCCGCGGCGGGCTGGGACCGTCCCGGGGAGGCGAGGGAACGGGTGCCGGGACGGCCGTGCCGCCCGCCCTCCCGGCGGTCGGACCGCGCGGCTGGTGCGCGTAGTTGAGACATCAGCGTCCTTGGTACGTGGGGTCCGAGGGATCGGCGTACTTCTGGGAGACCTTCTGGGGGACGGTGCACGCGGGTGGACCGAGGGCACGCGGAAGTGAGCCCACCGTTGATCACCGGCAACACACGGTAGTCGCCGAAAGGTCTTCTGCGAGAGGCAGTTGGAAAAGTTCCCCACGGAGCGTCCCGCTCTGGTATGAGGACTCGCACGGGAGTCCTGATCCCCCAGCCGGGTCCCACCTCCCGTGCACCGAACCGCTCACGCCCGTGCCACCCCCTGTGGCACGGGCGGCCCCCACACGCTCGCCCCCGTCCGGCGTCCGACGCCGTGCGCCGGGGCCCGAGAAGAGAGCGACCCATGCGCATACCCCCCTCCACCGCACCGGCCGACGGCCCGTCCCCCACCGCCCCGAGCGCCCCTCCGGCGCGCCGCCGCCTCCCCGGGACCTCCCGCATCGCACTGCGCGCCGGCGCGGCGCTCGGGGCGGCGGCCCTGGCCGTCCTGCTCCCCGCCGCGCCCGCGTACGCCGACCCGCCGCGCAACCTGCCCCAGAACGCGGGCGGTTACGAACAGACCTTCTCCCCCGCGTACGACTACGACGGTGACGGCTGCTACGCCACCCCCGCCATCGGCCCGGACGGCACCCTCGCCCCCGGCCTCAGGACGACCGGTGCGATCAACGGCAACTGCCGTGACCGGTCCGACCTGGACAACACGCAGACCTATGCCCGCTCGGCCTGCAACAACGGCTGGTGCGCGGTGGTGTACGCGAGCTACTTCGAGAAGGACCAGGCCGTCCACGGCAGCGGGCTCGGCGGGCACCGCCACGACTGGGAGCACGTCGTGGTCTGGATCGACCAGGCGGCCAACCGCGCGGAGTTCGTCTCGACGACCCAGCACAGCACGGTGCGGACCTACCCCCGCGCACAGGTCCGCTTCGACGGCCCGCACCCCAAGGTCGTCTACCACAAGGACGGTCCGGGCACGCACTTCTTCCGCCTCGCGAACGGAGGCGACGAGCCCCCCGAGAACCACTACGGCGACTGGCGGTACCCGCCCCTGGTCGACTGGAACGGCTGGCCGGACACGGCCCTGCGCGACCGCCTGATGTCGGCGGACTTCGGCGCCGCCACCATCAAGATCACCGACCGCGACGACCGGTTCCGCCGCCTCCTCGCCGACTCCCGCCCCTCGATCCCCTTCGACCCCTGGTCCTGACCCGCCGCTCCGCCCGGCCCCGGTCCCGTTCGCTTACGCGCCGGGTCCGGGCGGGGCCACGGGTGCCGACCGCCCCCTGCCCAGCGCCGTCGCGAGGGTCACCCCGGGCCGGGCGTGGTCGCGGGTCCGGGCCGGCGGAGCGGCCGGGAGCCGGCGGCAGGCGCGGGCGCGGTGCCGGGACCCCTGTCGTCGGTGCGGCGGTGGGCTCTGGCACCCTGATCACCATGAGCACGGACACCAGCACCTCGACGCTGAGACAGTGGACCACCTGGGTACCGGTGGTGGCACTGGTCGCCCTGGCCTTCGGTTGGGGGCGCGATCTGCCCGCGCTCGGCGTGACCGCCGTGGCGCTCTGCCTGTTCGGCGCCGTGCTGGCGGCCGTCCACCACGCGGAGGTGGTCGCCCACCGGGTGGGCGAGCCACTCGGTTCGCTGGTGCTCGCGGTCGCGGTGACGATCATCGAGGTCGGACTGATCGTCATGCTGATGTCCGGCGGCGGCGACAAGGCGTCGACCTACGCGCGGGACACCGTCTTCGCCGCGGTCATGATCACCTGCAACGGCATCGTCGGCATCTGCCTGCTCGTCGGCGCAGTCCGCAACCGCACCGTGGTCTTCAACGCGGAGGGGTCGGGCGGCGCGCTGGCGACGGTCATCACCCTCGCCTCGATGACGCTGGTCCTGCCGACCTTCACCACGGGCGCGGAGGACCGCGAGTTCACCACCGGCCAGCTGGCCTTCGCCGCGGTGGCGTCCCTGGGGCTGTATCTGCTGTTCGTGACCGTCCAGACCGTGCGGCACCGCGACTACTTCCTGCCGGTCTCCCGCGAGGACGAGCCCCCGGTGCCCACCCCCGCGGACCCGTCCCTCGCCATGGGAGCCTCCTCCGAGGACGCCTCCGGGGGTGATTCCGGGGACGCCTCCGGCACCGGCGAGGCCGCGCGCCAGGCGGAAGCCACGGGTGCCGTCAGCCTGCGGAAGAAGCCGTGCCGGATCGCCTCGCCCGACGGCTCCGAGGTCGAGGCCGATCCCGACTCCGACGTGGCGGTGGACGAGAACGGCGAGGAGCACGCCCCGCGCCCCTCCAGCCGCGCGGCCGGCATCAGCCTGCTGCTGCTGGTCGTCTCGCTGATCGCCGTGGTCGGCAACGCCAAGGTCATCTCGCCGACCATCGAGCAGGGCGTGGAGAGCGCCGGGCTGCCCTACACCGTCGTCGGTGTGGTCATCGCCCTGATGGTCCTCCTCCCGGAGACCCTCTCGGCGGTCCGCTCGGCACGCCGGGACCGGATGCAGACCAGTCTGAACCTGGCCTACGGCTCGGCGATCGCGAGCATCGGCCTCACCGTCCCGACGATCGCCCTCGCCTCGGTCTGGCTCTCGGGCAACCTGGAACTGGGCCTCACCCCGATCCACCTGGTGCTCCTCGCCCTCACCGCCGTCGTCAGCGCCCTGACCGTCGTCCCGGGCCGCGCCACCCTCCTCCAGGGCGGCGTCCACCTCGCGCTCTTCTCCGCGTTCCTCTTCCTGTCGGTCAGCCCCTGACCGGGAGACGGCCCGCCCAACGGGTGAGCCGCTTGCCCGAGCGGGCACTCACCGATCCCGCTCTACCGGCGCTGGGCCGAGCCCGGCGACGAGAAGCGTTCCGAACGGGCCGGGCCCGGGGCACGAGTGCCCCGGGCCCGGCCCGCACTGCTTGTCGGTCGGCTCGCGCGCGTCAGCGGTCGCCCGCGAGGTTGAGGTCCTGCCTGGCGGCCTCGGTGGGGGTCTCGACCGGCCGGACCCGGCGCCACGGGGTGGGGATCGGGCCCGAGAGGGCGCGCCACCAGGGGTCGGTGGGGAGGGTGCCGCCCGGTTCGAAGGGCTGGCCCGGGTGGGGGAAGGCCGCCTGCTGGCCCGCGTCGGACGCCGCGTCCCTTGTCCACTCGCCCGGCTCCGCCCACGGGTGGGGGGCGAGGTTGAAGGTGCCCCAGTGGATCGGGAGGAGCACCCCGGCGGGGGCGCCGCCCTGGAGGTCGAGGTGGGCCCGGAGGCCCTCGGCGGGGGTCATGTGGATGTCGGGCCAGTACTCGGAGTAGGCGCCGATCTGGATCATGGTGGCGTCGAAGGGGCCGTGCTCGGCGCCGATGTCCCGGAAGCCGGGGAAGTAGCCGGTGTCACCGCTGTGGTAGATCCGGTGGTCCGGGCCCTCGACGGTCCAGGACGCCCAGAGTGTGTGCTGCTGGTTCCGCAGGCCGCGCCCGCAGAAGTGGCGGGCCGGGGTCGCCGTCAGCTTCAGCCCGGCCACCTCGGTCGACTCGTTCCAGTCGAGCTCGCGAAGGCGGGAGGGGGCGACGCCCCAGCGTTCCAGGTGGGCGCCGACGCCCAGGGGGACGGCGAAGACGGTGTCCGTGCCGGCGAGGGCCTTGATGGTGGGGAGGTCGAGGTGGTCGTAGTGGTCGTGGGAGATCACGACGACGTCCGCGGTGCCGAGGGCGGCGAGCGGGGCGGGCACGGGGTGCAGGCGGCGCGGGCCGACGAAGTCGAACGGAGAGCACCGCTCTCCCCAGACGGGGTCGAAGAGGACCCGGCCGCCGTCGATCTCGGCGAGGACGCTGGAGTGGCCCATCCAGGTCAGGCGCAGCCCCGTGGCCGGCGGCCGGGAGAGGTCGGCGACCGTCGTCGGGTGGACGGGCACCGGGCCGTCCGGGGTGCGGCGGGCGCGCGCCTCCTTCTCGAAGTAGATCTTCGCGAACTCCGTCATCGAGGCGCCGGAGGGCCTGGTCCGCGCGCCGACCGGGTTCTGGAAGGTGCCGTCGGCGAAGTTCGGCGAACGGAGGATGCGCTCCCGGCGCTCACCCGCCGGGTCGGCGCCGAAGGCCGCGGTCCGCAGCGAACGCAGCCGGGTACGCAGCGAGGGGGGAGAGCCAGCGCCGGTCACGGCACCTCCTGGAGATCGGTCGACACATCCATGGTCCGAGGGTATGCCGCGGTCCGCCGGTGCGGCAGCGGGCGCGGACAGCCCACGACGGTGCAACGCGCACCCGTCCGCCGGTGTTCCACGGTTCACGGGAACGTGGCGTTCCGCCACCGCGGGAGGCCCTGCCGGGGCCCCGTCCGCCCGGCCGCGCGGCGCCGTCCGGCGGCCGGGCGGCTCCCCTGTCGGGAGTGCTCCGGGGGAGTTTCCCGGCGCCCCGGAATTTCCCGCTCCGAGGTCTGGACCGGGGCCAAGATCGGCTGTGTAGGGTGACCGCCGTGGGGAGAGTCCGACTGAGCGTCCCTGAGCGGCGCGAGGAGCTGCTGAACGCCGCCGTCGAGCAGATCGAGCAGCGCGGCGCCTCCGCCGTGCGGATCGCCGACGTGGCCGCCGCGCTCGGGGTGAGCAGCGCGCTCGTCCTCTACCACTTCTCGTCGAAGGAGCAGCTGGTCGCGGCCGCGTTCACACACGCGGCGGACGCCGATCTGGCGCATCTGCGCCGGATCCTCGGCCGGCGCACCTCCGCGCTGCGGCGGCTGCGCACGGCGGTGCGCTGGTACGCGCCCACCGGCCAGGCCAAGGGCTGGCGGCTGTGGATCGAGGCGTGGTCGGTCTCGCTGCGCGATCCGGCGCTGCGGGATCTGTCGCGGGGGCTCGACCAGCAGTGGAAGTCGGCGCTGACCGAGGTGATCGCGGAGGGCGCGGCGGCCGGCGAGTTCCGCTGCGACGACCCGGCGGCGGCCGCGTGGCGCCTGACGGCCTTCCTGGACGGGCTCGCCGTCCAGATGACCTCCTACGCGGGCACGCTCTCCCGCGCCGCGATGCTCCAGTGGACGGACGACGCGCTGGCCCGTGAGCTGGGCCTCGACCGCGAGGCCCTCACGGCGACGGCCCGCTGACCCGGTCCGGGCCGGGGCCCGGGCAGGCGGGGGCGGGCAGCGCCACCGGGCGCACCGCACCCGGTCGGGCCCGGCGGGCGCCGCGGGCTCGCCCCGCGCCTTGCCGCCGAGCGGGCCGACCCGGGCTCCCCGCAGGGGTCACGCCCCCTGGGCCCGGTCCGGGGCAGCGGGAGCCACCCGCCACCGAACGGGTCGCACCGCACCCGGTCGGTCCGGGCCGGGGCCGGGCAGGGGGTAGCGGCCCCGGAGCGGGCCGCGCCACGGCCCCGAACCAGGCCGGGTCGGTAGGCAGAGCGGCCAGCCCGCAGGGGGCATGGCCCCTGTTCCCCCGGGGCCGGGCAGCGGGAGCCACCCGCCACCGAACGGGGCGCACCGCACCCGTTCAGTCCGGGCCGGCCGGGGCCGGGCAGGGGGTAGCGGCCCCGGAGCAGGCCGCGCCACGGCCCCGAACCGGGCCGGGTCGGTAGGCAGAGCGGCCAGCCCGCAGGGGGCATGGCCCCTGTTCCCCCGGCTTGGCAGGCAGGAGCCGGTTGATCACCGGAATGGGTCGCATCGCTCCCGTCCAGGGCCGGGACCGGTAGGGGGCGAGCAGGCCCCCGGACCGGTCGGCGTCGCCGAGTGGACCGACCTGGGCTCCCCCAGGAGCCATGGCCCTGTGATCCCCGGAGCCGGCAGGCGGGAGTCGCCGCCGAGCGGGCGTGCGGACCCGGGCTCCGGCAGGCCGCCCTGGCCGTCGTGGGCCCCAGGCTGGGCGGACGCCACCGACGAGCCGGGGCCGGGCCGCACCGCCGAGCGCGCGGCCCCGGGCCTCGCGGGCCGGGCGGACACCACCACCGCGCCGCAGCGGCGAGCCGGCCCGGACCACGCCCGGCCCGCGCCCCCGCGAGCGCGCCGCTTCCCGTAAGCGCCGCACGCCCCGCGGGGCCGAGCCGGGCGGGGCAGGCAGGGCGGAGGCGGGCGCACCCCGCGCCCGACCCCACCCGGCGCACCCCGGAAACCAGGCCCGCACCACGCCCGACGCCCCCACCGCGAGCGCGGCTGGGCCGGCAGGGGCGTGACCGTCCAGGCCAGTCGGCCCTGGCCCGGCGCGACCGCGAGCGCACGCCCCCACCGGCCCCCTCAGAGCGGCATGAGGTCCGGCCGCTTCGCCTCCACGTGGTCGCCGGAGCTCTCGCCGCGCAGGCGGCGGCCGATCCACGGCACCAGGTAGTCGCGCGCCCAGTGGATGTCGTCCCGGCGCACCTCCAGCGGCCCGCGCGGCGGCTGCGGCGGCCAGGGCTGGTCGGGGTCCGCGTCGCCGGGGACGTCGATGCCGAGGACCTGGGCGGCGCGCAGGGCGACCCGGGTGTGGCCCTCGGGCGACAGGTGGAGCCGGTCCAGGTCCCACGCGCGCCGGTCCTGGACGGACTTGAGGGACCACAGGTCGAGCACCGGGCAGTCGTAGCGGTCCGCGATGGCCCGCACATGCGCCGTGTACGTGGCGATCTTGCCGCGCAGATGGCGCAGGACCGGCACGTCACGGGTGTCGAAGCCGGTGGTCACCATGACCGTGCCGACGGAGGAGGTCAGGTCGGCCACTGCGCGTTCGAAGCGCTCGGCCACGTCGTCCGGGTCGCTGCCCGGCCGGATGATGTCGTTGCCGCCGGCGCAGAAGGAGACCAGGTCCGGGGCGAGTTCCTTGGCCCGGGGCACCTGGTCCGCCACGATCTGGTCGAGCAGCTTGCCGCGCACGGCGAGGTTGGCGTAGCGGAAGGTGTGCTCCGGGGTGAGGTCGTCGAGGATGACCGCGAACCGGTCCGCCCAGCCGACGAAGGTCCCGTCGGGTCCGGGGTCGCCCACGCCCTCGGTGAAGCTGTCACCGATCGCTGCGTACGACCCGAATGCGCCACTGGTCTCTGTTCTCGAATCGTCTGCCACGGGAGCACATCCTTCCTGCCCGGATGTGACCTACGCGACCGTAAGGAGGGGTTGACGGGAGGTGATCTTTACCACCGGTCAAGTTTCCGCCAAGCCGGAATACGCGGAATCCCCCGCTCCGCCGCCGGACGGAACGGGGGACCACCACCGGGGCCGGAGTGCGCGGTCGACACCGCGCCGGGCCGGGAGGAGGGGTACCGCGTCAGAGGTTGACGCCGTTCTGGCGCAGGTACGCCAGCGGGTCGATGTCCGAGCCGTAGGACGGCCCGGTGCGGATCTCGAAGTGCAGGTGCGGGCCGGTGGAGTTGCCCGTGGAGCCGGAGAGGCCGATCTGCTGTCCGCCGGAGACCGACTGGCCGCCGGAGACGGAGAGCGAGGACAGGTGGGCGTACTGCGAGTAGGTGCCGTCCGCGTGGCGGATGACGACCTCGTTGCCGTAACTGCCGCTCCAGCCCGCCGACTCGACGGTGCCGGAGGCGACCGCCTTCACGGTGCTACCGGAGGCCGCGGCGAAGTCCACACCGGTGTGGTAGCCGCTGGACCACATGCCGCCGCTCTGGCGGTACGGGGTGGTGATCGAGGCGTCGACGGGCGCGCTGAAGCCGGACGCGGAGGTCTTGGCGGGGGCCGAGGACTTGGCGGGGGCCTCGGCCGGCTTCTCTGCCGGGGCGGCCGGGGCCTTCTCCTGCCGGGAGTCGTCGCGGGAGGCGCGCGGCTTGGACTCGGTCCGCACCTCGGGGTCGTTCTTCAGCTTCGACTTGCCGCCGATGGTGAGTTCGAGGCCCGGGTGGATCAGGGACGGGTCGGCGCCGATGGCGCGCCGGTTGTCGTCGAAGAGCTCCTGCCAGCCGCCGCGGACGTCGTGCTCGTCGGCGATCTTGGACAGGTAGTCGCCCGCGACCACGGTGTAGGTCTTCGGGGCCTTCTTGGCGGCGGCCTTCGCGGCAGCGGCGGCCTTCGCCGGCGCGGCCTGCTGCGCGGCGGCGGGTGCCTGCGCCGCGACGGCGGACTTGCCGGGCGCGGCCGCGGGGGCGGCGGCGGTCGCCGCTCCGGCGCTCGCGGCGCCGAACAGCGGAAGCGCGATGGCGGCGCCACCCGTGCCGGCGACGACGAAGCCGCGGCTCACGGGATTGGACTTGGGACGGCGGTGCTTACCCTTTCCGGGCATGACGCATTCCTCTCCGGCGCCTGCGAGGTGAGCTGTCGGGTTCGGGCTGGAGATGCCCGTTCGCACTGGTCGCGCGAATTCACCCCAAGCCGTCCGAATTGCTCCGGAATCGGCGTACTACCTGGGTCCCCCGCTCCTGCCACGCGGTGGTGGGTGCGAACTCCGGTCGGCGGCAGGATTAGGCGGTCCGTCCGGATTGAGCGTGACCGTAGGCGAGCCACCCCGGGGGAACAAGCCATGAATTCCCGGACGCAATCACCACACCCGCACCGGAGCCGGGCGGCCATCACCCTCCGTGGGCGACGGGCCGTCAACTCCCTTGTCCGGCACGGAATTGACCCGGCGGAAGCCAGTACACACCGTCACCAATATGATCCTGCTCACCAGCCGTTTCCCATTTACGGCGCTTACGGGGCACCCTCCAATCAATCTCCTAATTCGGACACAAGGCGCGAATGCAATTCCACTACCGCACTTGCCGCTCAAGATCGACCGGCTCGTCCGGCTTCGTCCCTCGCACCGGCCGTCCCGCCGCCCCCGCCCCGCCGCGTATGAAGGGCGTGTGAACCGGTGTCGTATCGTCGGGAGCGCGCCTCCGCCGGCGACCGCGCCGGTGGAGGGGACGGGCACCGCCGCCATTGATTGGAGTCCATGTGACGCAGCAGTTGCCGCAGGCACCCTCGGCCGGGCAGGACCCCGAGCCCGCACTCGCCGGAGTCCGCAACTTCCGCGACGTGGGCGGGCTGCCGACCACCGACGGCGGTCGGGTGCGGCACGGCAGGCTGTACCGCAGCGGCCACCTCGCCCACGCCACCGCGAGCGACGCCGCGTTCCTCTCCTCCCTCGGGCTGCACACGGTCTTCGACTTCCGCAACGCGGCCGACCAGCGCCTGGAGGGCCCCGACGTCGAGCTGCCGGGCGTGCGCAACCTCAACCTGCCGCTGAGCGACCCGGCCGACGGCGCGGAGTTCTGGCGGATGGTCCGCGACGGCAATCTGGACCAGCTCAAGTCGATCCTGGACGGCGGCAAGGGCGCGGACCGGATGATCGCCGCCTACCGCGCGATCATCACCCAGCGGACCGCCGAGCACAGCCGTGTCCTGCACGCCCTCGCCGAGGACAGCGTCCCCGCCCTGATGCACTGCGCCGCGGGCAAGGACCGGGCCGGTCTCTCGGTGGCCGTCACCCTGCTCGCGGTGGGCGTGGAGCGGGACGCGATCGAGGCGGACTACCTCAAGTCGAACGACCCGCACCGCCGCTACAAGGTCACCCGCGGCTCCGACTCCCCGGACGCGATGTCCGCCGAGGTCATGGAGCTGCTGAGTCCGCTCTTCGACGCCCGGCCGGCCTATCTCGCCGCGGCCTTCGAGACGATCGAGGAGACCTGGGGCGGGACCGAGCAGTACCTCTCCGAGGGGCTCGGCCTCTCCCCCGCCACCCGGGAGACGCTGCGCGCCCGGCTGGTCGAGAACGCCTGAGGCCGCCCGGCCCGCCCCGGCCGGGTCACTGGTTCTGCGCGCCCACCAGGAAGAGCAGGTAGAGGAAGGCGGCCACGATGTGGCCCGCGATCAGATAGGCGAAGAGCCGGATGACGAGTCCGCGCGGGAACCGGTCCTCGCGCCGACCGCCGGCGGCTCCGCGCTTGTCCAAGGGGTCGTGCGACATTCCCTGATCACCTGGCTTCCGGTCGGACGTGGGGACGGGGGTGCGGGTCGGGGCTCTGCAGCAGGGTGTGCACGAACAGCAGCTCCGCGCCCTCGGGCGTGGCGGCGGCGATCCGGTGCGGGGTGAGCGAGTCGAAGTGGGCGCTGTCGCCCGGGGCCAGCTCGTACACGGTGTCGCCGAGGCCCAGGCGCAGCCGGCCGGTCAGCACGTACAGCCACTCCTCCCCCGGGTGCACACGCACCAGGTCGCCCTGGGCGCCGTGGGGGACGACGACCCGCAGGGCCTGCATGGCGCGGCCGGGGGCGCCGGCCGGATGGTAGGTCCAGCCGTCGGCCCGTACGGGTTCGCGCTCACCGCCCCGGACGACCGGCTCGCGTTCGGCCGGCTGCTCGCCGAGGACCTCCCCGACCGTCGTACCGTAGATGCGCGCGAGGGCGAGGAGCACGGGCAGCGAGGGCTGCCGGTTCCCGGTCTCCAGCCGGGACAGATGGGCGGGTGAGAGCCCGGCGCGGTGGGCGGCGGCCTCCAGGGTCAGGCCCCGGCGGCGGCGCAGGTCCCGCAGGCGCGGGGGGACACCGGCGAGACCGTCACCGTCCGGTGCGGCGGGAGTGTTCATGCCTCTATTGGGCCAGCACGATTGCCTCTGAGGCAAATGACTTGCCTCAGAGGCAAAAGCCCGGGGCACCCGCCGCGCACCGGTCAGCGGTTGGCGACCGCCTGCCGGACCAGGGTCCGGCCGAAGTCCCACATCAGCCCGCCCCCGCCGTGCGCGTCGTCCATCACCTCGGTGAACGCGTCGACGAAGCGGTCCACCTCGCGCTCGCCGATGATCAGCGGCGGGATCAGCTTGATGACCTCCAGGTGGTCCCCGGAGACCTGGGTGAGGATGCGGTGCCGCTGGAGCAGCGGATGGACGACCATCTGCGCGAAGAGCCCCTTGCGCGCGGCCTGGAGCATCGTCCAGCGGCTGCGCAGCCGCAGGGACTCGGGCCGGCCGAACTCGATGCCGATCATCAGCCCCCGGCCGCGGACCTCGTGCAGCAGCTCGTAGCGGGGCACCAGCGCGGCGAGCCGGGAGCGCAGCAGCTCCCCGGTGATCCGGGCGTTGGCGACGATCTGCTCGTCCTCCAGCACGCTCAGCACGGCGAGCCCGGCGGCCATGGCCTGCGCGTTGGAGCCGAAGCTCGCGGAGTGGACCAGGACCCGGTCCATGGAGGAGTAGACCTTCTTGAAGATCCAGTCCTTGCCGAGTGTCGCGCCGACCGGCACATAGCCGCCGGAGAGCGCCTTGGCGACGCAGACCAGGTCGGGTTCGACCCCGGCCTCGTACTGGAAGGCGTAGAAGTCGCCGGTGCGCCCGAGGCCGGTCTGCACCTCGTCGGCGACCAGCAGGGCCCCGTGGCGGTGCAGCAGGTCCTGCGCGGCCCGCAGGAAGCCCGGTGGGGCGGGGTTGACGCCCTTGCCCTGGATGGGCTCGACGACCAGGCCGGCGACGTCCCCGCGCGCGAGTTCCCGCTCCAGCGCGTCCAGATCGCCCAGCTCGATCGCGGTGTCCGGCAGCAGGGGCGCGAAGCCGTCGCGGAAGCCCCGCTCCCCGTTGACCGAGAGGGACCCGGCGGTGAGGCCGTGGAAGGCGTGCGCGCAGTAGAGGACCCTGGGGCGGCCGGTGGCGTAGCGGGCGAACTTCAGCGCCGTCTCGACGGCCTCGGTGCCGCTGTTGCCGAAGAAGACCCGGTCCAGGTGCGGGGTGTGGGCGAGCAGCTTCTCGGCGAGGAGGCCGGGCAGGGGCTGGCAGTCGAAGCGGGTGAGGTCGGCGAGCTGGGCGTCCAGGACGTCGTGGAGGGCCTTGCGGACGACGGGGTGGTGCCGGCCGAGGCCCATCACGCCGAAGCCGGCCAGCATGTCGAGGTAGTCGTCGCCCTCGTCGTCCCAGAAGTAGGCGCCCTCGGCCCGCTGGTAGACCTTGTCGAAGCCGATGGTGCGCAGCATGCGGGGCAGTTGGTGGTTGAGGTGCCGGCTGTGCAGCTCGTAGCGTTCGCCGCCGCGCCGGGCCAGCAGCTCCGCCAGGTCGAAGCCCCGGGGTGCCTCGGTCATCGCTCAGCTCTCCTCACAGCTCTCCGCACCTCCCTGCAGGGGACGCGGGACGGGGGCGGGCGGGGTGGACGGCGGCGAGGACCCGGCGGACATCGGTGGGCCCCTCGCCCGTGAACTCCTCCAGGACGCACCACACCTCGCCCCGCTCCGGCAGCACCAGC